>NZ_CAWNHY010000192.1:0-2672 GCF_963874335.1 Vibrio sp. V10_P2A27P122
AATCAGCAAAGAAACAAAAAACTCAAATTGAGCGGTTTGGAAGAAAAGTGACGAGCGTAGCATGCTCGGCGGACGTTTGGATGCTGAAGGTTATTTTGCCGCTAAACTCACAACGATAAACAACCCAACGCGATCAAGAAACAACAAATATGTGATGATTATTTATTGTTTAAATTCAGCCATGAAAACATGGAATTTACTGTTCAATTCAAACTCGATTTAGCTGATAAAAACTCACTTTGCCTAACGCCCTGTTAAGGTGTGAGCAACGCAATACCGAAGCCGCCGCATATCACCTTAAACACCATACGCAACGCATAGTAAAAATGCCACGCGTTGCGAATCACTCTTAAACAGTTTGTTAGCTACATTATGGAACGTTGTAGTTTCTGAATGCACCATATAAAATAGTTGCATAATTAATAGGGAGAAGAAAGTGGATTTTAACAAAGAAAAAGAGTACATCTGGAAAAAGCTCGCTGAGATTTCCACTGACCTCAACAGCACAAATAGTGAGTTAGAAAAACTACAAGCAGGTTTACCAGACCCTTTAAAAATAGCCGCTCAAGCATCAAAGAAAACTTCTGAGTATAGAAACCGCGCACAAAAAGCAAAGGAACAAGCTGAAAGCCATGAAGCACTAATTGCTCAACTTATTGATACCACCCAAAAGTCTGCATCAAATATCTCTGAGCTTGAAGAACATATAAAGGCTATCGACAGCGATGCAAGCGCTGCACTTGAAAATATAACCGAAAGTGACAAACAAGTTGAACACCTTACCAGTAATATCGAAATTAACCTTGAAAGGCTACAAGACCTAATATCTGAAGTAGATACGTTAAAGGAATCTACGGATACTATTTCAGAATTGAAAAATGACAGTGAAACCTCAACTGCACGCATTCGATCACTTTTATCCCAGGCCACAGATAGAAAACGTGAAATCGATATCTTGTATGATGAGATTTTTGGTTATGATGAAGAAGATCCTGAAACTGACGAAGTTAAGCATGTAGAAGGGCTCGTAGAGCAACTAAGACGAACCTACAAAGATTTAAAATCTCAGCTAGCAACTCTTGCAAAGGAAGCTCAAAACAGGCATTCAGAGCTTGATGAAAATCTAAACAAAATCCAATTAGAACAGCAAGATATGTTTGATGCATACATCAGTCAATGTAAAACCACATATGATGAAACCCTGAAAGAAATTCGTTCCCTATTACCTCAAGCATTAACTGCTGGATTAGCATCAGCTTACGATGAAAAAATTAAAATCGAGCAAGTGGAACAAAAAAAGTACGAGAGTACTTTTACTAATACGATATTTGCATTAATGGTTATTTCTCTAATTCCCTTTGGAGTAAATGCTTATCGCATGCTTCAAGGAGCTGATCTTGTACTCTTAATTAAAGATACTCCATATTTGTTGAGCACAATGCTACCACTATATGTCCCTGTACTGTGGCTAGCGTACTCTGCCAACAAGAATTACAAACTTTCTAAACGTTTAATTGAAGAATACACACATAAAGGCGTAATCAGTAAAACGTTCGAGGGGCTATCCAACCAGATAAATGAGTTAGATGACCAAGATATCAGTCAAGAGCTAAGGGTTAAACTCCTGTTTAACATTGTCAGTGCAAGCCATGAAAATCCAGGAAAGCTGATATCTGATTATAATAAATCAGACCACCCTCTTATGGATGCACTAGATAAGAGCTCACAACTAGCTGATGCAGTCACGAAGCTTGCCAACATTCCAGGTTTTTCCGCTATTGCCCGAAAACTAGATGACAAAGCCAATAAAATCATTGATGTCGAAGCGAAGAAAGTAGAAGCCACTTTGAATGCGGATGAGACAGAAAAACCGCCTCAAAATTCACAATAGTCATTGTAGGGGCTTGAGTTACGCGAGCCCCTGTAGCTAACGCCCGGCTAAGGGGTTGACAACGCACCGCCGAACTCAAAAAACACACTGTAAACACTGAACTTCAATTTTGCACTAAAGCCGCCACGCGTTGGCAATCCCTCTTGAGCCGTTTGTTAGGCCAACCGATTGACAACGACACTTTCAAAACCAAAGAACGAGCTTTTTTGTAAACTTGAAACAAACTAACCGATTCATTTATAAACCAAAATGCTGAATCAACAAAGAAACCAAAAAACTCAAATTGAGCGGTTTGGAAGAAAAGTGACGAGCGTAGCATGCTCGGCGGACGTTTGGATGCTGAAGGTTATTTCACCGCTAAACTCACAACGAAAAGCAACCCAACTCGATCAAGAAACAGCAAATATGTGATGATTATTCATTTGCTTAAGTTCAGCCATGAGAACATGGAATTTACCGTTCAATTTCAACTCGTTTTAGCTGATAAAAACTCACATTGCCTAACGCCCGGCTAAGGGGTTGACAACGCACCGCCGAACTCAAAAAACACACTTAAACACTGAACTTCAATTTTGCACTAAAGCCGCCAAGCGTTGGCAATCCCTCTTGAGCCGTTTGTTAGCTGAATTTTTCAAACGGTTTTAGAAGACCATTTCGTTCGTTTAGTAAAGCATGACGCTCTTCTTCTGAAACAAGGTTCAAAATAAGCGATATTTCTATGAACCTTGTATGAGCCTCTCTAAAAACCTTAGACTCAAAACAACTTTCTATCCAATAGAGC
>NZ_CAWNHY010000193.1:0-2635 GCF_963874335.1 Vibrio sp. V10_P2A27P122
GAAATTAACTTCATTTAATAAACTAACAAACTGAGAAAATACAATGAAAAAGTTAATGTTCCCAATTTTTGGTTTACTCGCGTTAGCGGGGTGTGATCAACAAACGCAAACAGAAAGTACTAAGGCTCTAGAGCCCACCGTGATGGTGACGGAAACAGATGCCGTACCGTCACCCATCTGTGCAAGCGAGTTGATGCCGGGAGGTTGGCAAGCGACAGAAATTACCGACGAAGCTAAAGAAGCGTTGAAGAGCGCTTTAGCACAAATGGAGAGCAATGCACAATTAAAAGACATTATCGATGTCCGTTCACAAGTGGTTAACGGGGTGAATTATGCCATTGAGTTTGAAATGGATGATGGCAGCATTTGGAATGCGATAATCTATCGCAGTTTAGAAGGTGATTACTCGTTAACCCAACCAGCAAAACAAGGCAAATTGTGTGAATAACCTCATCTCATAAGCCATTATTAAACCAGAGTTAGAGAGTAAAAAGAGGCCATGGCCTCTTTTTACTACCCGATACTATAGCTATTTAATACTATCGCCATACACCCCATTCACCCGTAGTTCCGGGCTCTTCATTTTTTGTCCACCACTGCGCGGTCCAAGTTTGCTGCTTGTGCATAACGACATCACCGGACGTATAAATTTTAGTCGCATTCCAAGCATTATCTGGGACAGGTGGCTGTGGCGTTTCCTCTTTTAGCAAAGAAAGCTGATAACTATAAGTCGCGTTTGGAGCAAACACACGGTTAGCATATACATTCTGGCTATCGTACATATAGTGATTCATTTCTTGGTGCCAAATACCAATAAACCATCCCCCTTTTTTCACTTGGTTAAACTGACCTGCCATTTCCGCTGGCCACGTTGCTGTATTATTGGCTGAAATCGCTACGCTGATATCGGTCGTTTCATTGCCATTGGCATCGAAGGTACGCAAACGAACCGTATCGCCAGATTCAACAGGACCAAAACCTTGTGAAAGATAACCACCAAGATCGCTGAGATTCTGCGCAGGTTCTGATGGGTCTGTCGGATCCGTTGGGTTTGATCCACCACCGCTAAAACTAATATCACTGCAGTTATAAAAACCTTCGCCCGCGGCATCAATACGTTGCCAGCGAGTATAAAGCACAGCATCACCACTTCTATCGGCGGGCAGGGTAATCTTGATGCGATATTTTTTATCCGTCCCCACGGTGATATTACCTTTGGTATCAATAAGATCCAGATCATCCCAAGTTAATGGGGCCTCACCGGTATAAGTCGGTTTAGAGAGATAAAACTCCCAATAAGAGGGGTTATGTGGCGCGGTAGCATTAAAGACTAATTCGATTTGTTGATTAGCGTCTAAATTCACGGCCGTTTTTTGCCAATGAGGTGAAGCAACATCTAACCCTGCTTTCGCGTTGCTGCCTGCGGAGCACAACAAGCCGTCGCGAACAACAGCTTGAACATGAGCCATGTCACGATAATTTGCCACATTGGCCGCCACTTCATTGCGTTGTACAAAAGGATAAGCTCCGGACTGATCAAAAGCCGCTTGGCATGCTGCATTAGGGATCGTATTACTCCAAAAACCACCATCTAAGTAACAGGTATTTTGCCGCGCGCTCGGAAATTCAACCCAACCATGAGCTTGTGCATGAGCAGAAAGCAATCCGCTCAATGAAAGCAAACCCAATACACTGACTTTATTAAAATTATTCATCATTCTTCCTTTTTGTATTATTAGCATCAATGCCACAGAACGACACTCTGTAACACATGAATTGCCAATCAAAGCTAGCAAGAATTATCAATAGACAGTGTCAAATCTGGGTAGGAATACTGGACTATTTGCTTATTTTGCCACTCTCTTTCCAATCAAAAAGGATATGAATCATTGAACTCACAGTGAGTTTCGAGTGACTTCATGGTTTAACAATTTTTGCCAACTTTCCTTATCTGCGATTTAATTGACGACAAAACAACCAAAAACAAACATCTCGCGAACAAAAGTGAAAACGATTACATCTCAATTTAATGGCACTAACCATGAAAAAATGAAAACTAATCATTTGTTTTTATGCACAAATTAATTCCCTTGTAACATTTGTCACAGAAATACATTCAGTTGCACACGACAATGCCGTTCTCTTTCGAATGAAACATTTTTTATCGTTCGAGCTTTAGAACCATCGCACTACATTAATGAGGTCAACTATGTTTGGTATCTTTAAACCCCAAGCGCATATCGAGAGGCTCGCTACTGAGCGGCTCGATAGCACTTATAGCCGCTTGCGCTGGCAGTTATTCATCAGTATTTTCTTCGGCTACGCAGGCTACTACCTTGTTCGTAAGAACTTTAGTTTGGCGATGCCTTATTTGATTGACCAAGGTTTTAGCCGCGGTGATCTCGGGGTAGCTCTTGCCGCCGTATCGATTGCTTATGGCCTATCTAAATTTTTAATGGGGAGTGTTTCTGACCGCTCTAACCCACGCTACTTCTTAAGTGCAGGCCTTTTAATGTCTGCGTTAGTGATGTTCTGTTTCGGTTTTATGCCGTGGGCAACAGGCAGCATTACTGCGATGTTTATTTTGCTGTTCTTAAACGGTTGGTTCCAAGGTATGGGCTGGCCTGCTTGTGGC
>NZ_CAWNHY010000194.1:0-2633 GCF_963874335.1 Vibrio sp. V10_P2A27P122
CAGTTTTATTGTGATTTTAAGCCACATTAAAAATCATTTCTCTTTGTGTTTGTTATTTTAAGATCTATTAATAATTCGCCACAAAGGTTCCAAAAAACCAATACCCTTTTATTTTGTGGCCTGAAAAAATAAAAATGGGTATTTATTTTCTTTTAAATACCGTGATAACAATAAAATGCTTACGAGGTTTATATGTTAATAAACAGAAGAAAAGCACTTAGCGCTATTGCCATTATGTCAGGTTTGGTATGGAACACCGCTCAAGCTGACGTGAATCAGCCGCAAGGTTTGGCCATTGAAATGTTCAGTGAGCTTCAGGATGACAGCCAAATCAATTACTTCAATGCGAGCTATTGGTTACAAGGAGAGGTTGAGCCCCCGACACTAATGCAGATGCGTGACGATGTACTGAACCAACATATGCGCTATTTTGTCGATTTCAGTACGATTGAAGGTGAGTCGCAAAAGACAGAGGCGAAAGCATTGCTCAGGAAAAAACTGGGCTTAGCGTTTGCCAGTGACTTTTTGATCATCAGTGAACACAAAGGAGAATTGTTGTTCACACCGTTAGATGACGAGAATGATGCCAACATTCGTCTACTGGAAGCCGCCCCAATTGCCCATTCTCGTCAGCGCCGTAGTACGGCCAGTATGGTGTCAAATAGTGGTTCGGAAACGAACTCTTTGCCACACGTCGCGTTTTATTTGAATGTCAATCGGCCTATTACTGATAATGAATGTACGTTTAATAACTCACATCTTTGGGATCGAGGTACGCGAGTGTTTTGCGATAACCCGAATATCTCTTTGATCTATAGAGTTAATTTAGAGCGTTCATTACAATATGGCACCATTGGCTCTGCGACACCGGACGCGAAAATTGTTCGCATCAGCTTAGATGATGATACAACGGGTGCGGGGATCCATCTCAATGACCGTCTTGATTATCGTCAATCAGGTGCTGATTACGTGACATTAGATGCTTATTTCCGAGACTGGTCGACTGATGCCATCGCTCAAGACTACCAATTTGTATTTAACTCTTCGAACAACAAAGCGCAGATCTTAAAAACGTTCCCGAGAGAAAACCTCAATGCGGAGTATGAAGTCAAAGAGGTATCCGGCTTCCAGCTAGGAGTGAGTGGTGGTGTAGAGGTTAGTGCTGATGGACCTAAAGGCAAGCTAGAAGCCAATGCCAGCTACAACCAAAGCCGTTGGTTAACCTTTAAAACGCACGATTATCGTGTTGAACGTAGCACCAATAATGCACAAAACGTCAGCTTTAAATGGAATCGTAGCCAATACGCGACTGCCGAATCGATGATGAATCGTTCAACGGATGCGCTGTGGGTCAATACTTATCCTGTGGATACCAACCGCATTAACCCGATTGGTTACGCGAGCTTCGTACCCAAAATGGATGTGATCTATAAAGCCGCTCCTAATGCAACAGGGACAACGGAATTTACCATTGATTCTTCGGTCAATATTCGTCCCATTTATAACGGTGCTTATAAGCATTATTATGTTGTAGGTGCGCATCAGTCCTACCATGGTTTTGAAAATACGACGCGCCGCAGAGTGAGCAAAAGTGCTAGCTTTACTGTCGATTGGGAGCACCCAGTATTCACGGGCGGTCGTCCAGTGAATTTGCAATTGGGCAGCTTTAATAATCGTTGCGTTGATGTGGCTGATAATGGCGCGCTCTCTGCCTCAAGCTGTGATGAAACCAAAAACTCACAATCTTTTATTTATGATCAGTTAGGTCGTTATGTGAGTGCAAACGACATCCATCAATGTTTGGATGGACAATCACTGGGTCAATTACAAACCTGTAGTTCGAGTTTAAGTCAGCGTTGGGAATGGATAGAAAACAGCGATAAGCTGAGTAATGTTTTCTCTCATGAGTTACTTGGTCATGATAAAACCAGCGGTGAGTTAGGTTTGTATGCTGATGGCAATGATCAGGTAAGTGTGCGCACCATTACCGCTTACACCAACGTATTTCATTCAGATAGTGAATCGGCCGTATTTGGGTTTACATCGGGTTCATTGGCCTTACAAGATGTTGGTCAATCGGGGACACTGTATATTCGCCATGGCGCTGCGATTGATGCAATTGGTACGCAAGCCAATGCGATGCAAGGCGGTGAAAGTGGTAGTTTGACTGAAATTGATCTGAAACGCGTTACGCAAATAACCGTTACTTCCGGTGAGTTCAAGTACGGTGGCAGCCATTTACTCCGTATGACTTTTAAGCTTGATGATGGTTCAACCAAAGTAGTGGGGTCAAAAGACTACGCAATCAGTACCCACGATGAAGTGTTTGAGCTGCCAGCCGGATCGGCAATTCGGCAAGTCAAGGTTTGGTCTGAAGGTTGGTTAGCCGATGGTATTCAATTTATTATAAAATAGCGCAATCAGTTCATGATTGAGTAGTAAAGAGCGCTCATGCTTTTGGCTTAATTAGCTAAAACGTGAGTGCTCTTTTTGTTAATGCGATGTTAATTTTATCTGTTGTTTTTTTTAGTTCATTCACGAAGCTGGTAAGCCGACATGAAATAAAGTGCTTTTCTTCTACAGTTAGGGTGCTCCTCAGAGGTGTCTCTTATACACCTCTGACGCTGCCGACG
>NZ_CAWNHY010000195.1:0-2599 GCF_963874335.1 Vibrio sp. V10_P2A27P122
GCAATACCGTTAGCAAATCGACTTGCTGCTGTGTAGGTAACTGGTGTTTTTCTAAGCTTGTTTGGGTATCGATTAACACTTGATGAATATGAGTATTTTCAATCTCCGGCAACTGCTGTATCAAACGTTGAATCATGGCTAATGCAAGTTCTATGTTTTGATCTTCCACGGCCATATAAAACGTCACCAATGATTCCTCTGCTGAGCCTATCTTTAGCGGCATAGAGGACTCTGGATGATATTGGTACAGTTTTTCGACAAATTGGAAAAGAGCATCATCTAATTCATTGTCATCAATGGGTTTGGTGACAATATAATCAGCGCCGGCCGACAACATTCGCTCACGAGTTTCTTTGAAAACATCAGCAGTACAACCAAAAATGAGCACATTACGTTGCTCCCCAACTAAGATCCGAATCGCAGACACCGCTTCTACGCCATCCATTACGGGCATATGGTTATCCATCAATATCAGGTCATAATTCCCGCCAACAACCGCTTGAATTGCCAATTCACCATTCTCAACACAATCGCATGTAAACCCTTTATTCTTCATAAAGGTTTCGATAATGATAGAGTTGGTCCGGTTATCTTCCACAATGAGAGCTTTCAGTCCTTGGTAATTAAGCTTGCGACGTGGCTTGACTTCAATGGTCCCGGGCGTCGTTGTTTCTATCGCTAGCATAACGTGAAAACTGGTACCAATTCCTAACTCACTGGTTACCGTGACTGTCCCATCCATTAGCTCTACAATTTGTTTTACAATCGCTAAGCCCAACCCCGTTCCACCAAAACGCCTTGTCGTCGATGATTCAGCTTGTTCAAATGGGCGGAATATTTTTTCCTGAGCCTCTTTTGCTATACCTATCCCCGAATCCCGTATCCGAATAGAAAGATACCGTTTATCTTCCATCTGCTGCTCTTTTAGAGTCACTTCGACAAAGCCGTGAGAGGTAAACTTGACCGCATTATTAAGTAAATTAAACAGAATCTGTCTCAATCGTGCTTTATCTGAGTAATACCAGCGATCGTGAACAATATCGCTGTAAATCCTAAACTGCAGTCCTTTTTCATTGCATAAGGTATGGTAAACACTGTTAATACTACCAATCAGTGAATCCAAGGGGAAACGGGTGTTATCAAGTTCTAATCGCCCTTGTTCAATCTTGGAGAAATCGAGAATTTCGTTAAGCAGCACCATCATGTGCTCGCCAGACTCATACAGACTATTAAGGTGTTGCCTCTGTTCTGGGGAAAGCTCTGTTTTCAATAAGATTTGTGCGGTTCCTAAAACACCATTCATTGGAGTTCTGATTTCGTGTGACAGGGTTGCTAAGAAGGCACTTTTGGCTTGAGTGGAAGCTTGAGCTTTCACTTTTTCCGCTTCAAGATAAACGGTTTTTTGGTTAAATGAATCGATAAGCTGGCGGATCTCATCTTGGCTTCGATACGGCATATCAATAATACCGCCCTGCTTAGAATCACTCACTTTTTTGGCGATTATGGTAATCGGTTTAATCACATATTGATTGATCAAGTAATAACCGATCATAACGCAAACTAAAAGGATTGGAATGATACTCCGTTCGACATTCATCACCAGATCAAACACTTCGTCATTCACTAACCGATGGGCATTAATAACATCAACTCGCCATTCAAAATCACCAAAACCGAAATGACTTACGTTAGCTTCTTCACGTATTATAAAATTATGTTCAGTGATCAGGGATCCCCCCGAATCACTTAAGGATACGCCAAGGTTATAAAGCTCCGCTTGACTGGCAATAAATGTGGCTAACCCCGCCAATGACAGATCGACTGTTGCTACTCCAGCAAATTCACCGTTAACGTAATAGGGCGATGAAGCCGTGATCATCTGAACGTGCGTATAGGCATCGACATAGACTTCTGACCATACCACACTACCGACAGGCTTCTCTTTTGCTGCGTTGTACCACACTTCGTTATCGTAACCATGCGCTTCTTGATTGTTCCAAGAATGCAATTTGTCGACTTGACCGTCAGCGGCTCGATTATAAAACAGGCTACTGTATCGCTGCGATGCATTAATACTGTAGGGTTTCGGCCATAGCCCACCACTGACGACAACATCATCAAGTATAGTGAACAGCGAAGAGAGCATTCTGTCTTGCTCAGCTTGGTTGGTTGCAGCTTGCCCAAGGCTCACAATGCTTTGGAGCACACCAATAGAACGGTTGAGAGGTTCGCGAATTTGGGCTGATAACACTTCTGCACGAAGATCTAAATTCTGTTTTAATTCAGCTCGTAGTGGCGCTTCGACAACCCAATAAGTAACGGTACCTGTGATCGCAATAAAAAAGCAGAGATAAAAAGAAAGGGCGATAATGCTAATGCCGTTCACTTAAGGTGAGCGGCATTGTATTTTCTAGGATATCGGCTTGGCTTTTTCTTCACGACTCTAGGGAAGGCTCTTTCTCGCCTTGGCTCAAGTATTAAGCTCCCACTCATTGCATAGAAGTTTTGGAGTTGCCTCGGTATGGCTCCCGGTGACGAGTAGGGAAGCCCCACTATTAGGCGCATGATGTGGGCTAACGCTCCATTGAAGCTAAGTTGG
>NZ_CAWNHY010000196.1:0-2589 GCF_963874335.1 Vibrio sp. V10_P2A27P122
AATTGAGGCTGGGCATTATATGGAAGTGAGTAAAAATGATATTAAAACGGTCAAGTACTGGGATGTTGCTGATTATTTAAATAAAATCTCTCATGATGATTATGTTACAAGCATAGATAATAGTAAACGTTTACTGGAAGAGTCTATGGTGCATAGAAGTGTTTCAGATGTGCCAATTTCAATAGCGCTGAGTGGAGGATTAGATAGTTCGCTAAATTTGAGCTATACAAAAGATATCAGAGCTGACAATATTCATGCAATCAATGTATCTTACGAGCAAACCTCAGAGTTTGATGAGTCAAGGATTGCCAAACAATTTGCTGAAGAGCAAAGCGTGTCATACTCGTCTAATCCAATTTCTGAAGCAACATTCATTGAGTGGCTAGAAGAATATTTGGCTAATTGCACAGATATTCCGGCAGGTGACCCTAACACTCCGTTACTTTATGGTATCTGTAAGCTTTCAAGGCAAGATAATTATAAGGTTCTTCTTGTTGGGGAAGGGGGAGATGAGTTAGGTGGCTACCCGATTTACAAAAAACTAGAACTATTAGATAAAATAAATAAGTTTGTACCTAACTTTGTATTTTCCTTCTTTTCAAAAATGCCTATTCCATATTCTGTGAAAAAGAAAATGAATCGTTTGAAAGCTGTCCCGCCTATAGCTCAGCGATTTATATTCGGTTTTTCTGAGGATGTGAAACAGTCTTTTTGGAAAGGAAATAAAGAATATGATTCATACAAGGTCATTGACGAATTAGCTGAACAAGTTCACGTGAAAAGTAGCGATAGCTTTTTAAGAAGACTGGTTAATGTTGAGTACAAATTGCGATTAGCAGAATTGCTACTTCCTAGGGTTGACTATCCGAGTATGGCCGCAAGTATTGAAGCTCGAAGCCCGTTTATGGATCATCGCCTAATTGAATATACATCGACACTTCCATGGCAGTTCAAGATGAAAAATGGACCGAAATCCATTTTAAAAGAAATTGCAAAGGAGCGTTTGCCCAACTACATAATGGATGCTCCTAAAGTAGGGTTTGGTATGCTCTTAACTCCCTTTTTAGTCAATACGTTACCTGATTGGTTTGAAAATGAGATATTAAAAAGTGAAAGTAAGCTGAAAAGCTATGTAGATGAAAGCTTCCTTCATAGTTTGCATCGTGAGCATAAAATCACAAAAGACAAGGGGTATCAAATGTGGATTTTATACTCTTTACATAAATGGCTCGAGGTTAACTTTAAGTGAAAAAGACACCTCTAAAACGGTTAATTGTTGTTTGTAATTTGTCTTCTCAACCAAGAATACATAAACGTGTAGACGCTATTAATAAGGTCACGATCAGTAAGGTTTTTGGTTTTAGGCGGCGAATTTATGAAGAAAATGAATTCTCAGGTTCAGTGGACTACAATAGCTTAGGTTACATTGAAGATGGTAGTTACCTGAAACGTGTATCTAAGCTGTTTAGAGCTTGGATTACCCTCTTGAAAGAGGCTAAAAATGGAGATGGGCTTTACGCATTCGGCTTTGATTGCTTTCTTATAGGGAAGCTAGCAGGTATCAAATACTCAATTGTTGAGTTGGGAGACTTAAGAAGTGCAAACCGCCCTAATTCATTTCTTGCCAGACTAGAGCGCTTTACTCTAAGCAGGGCGAATAAGATCGTTATAACGTCACCATATTTCTATGATAATTACTTTGAGAAATACGGATTTAAAAAGGACAAATTCATATTATTAGAAAATAAGCTACCGAGTAATATGAATCGTGTTAATTTGAACGACGCGAGTCTGCACGGTTGTGAAAAGATACGAATAGGTCTGATAGGTTTGTTTAGGTATCGCCGGGAGATAGAAGCAGTTGTATCATTTGTTGAATCTAATCATGAAAGATATACGCTGGAGTGCTTCGGAGCAGGACCATGCTTAGATCTAGTAATCAATTCAGATTGTGAAAGTATCAACTATCATGGTGAATTTAAGTCTCCTGATGATCTAGATAATATTTACAGCCAAGTTGATGTCAATTACATCTGTTATGACTCGAGTGATGAAAATGTCAAAATAGCGTTGCCTAACAAATACTACGAATCGATATTCTATAATACCCCGGTCATTTGCTCGGAAGGTACAGCTTTGCAGGTCGAAGTTGAAAAGCATAAGGTTGGTATTGCTATTAAACTTCCAGAGGAAAATGGTCAAGCCGAAATATTAGATGGCATTGATAGGCAGTTTGTTGAAAAGTACTCAGTGAACTGTAATCAATTTAATGTTGAGATGCTATTGGATGACAGTGAAGCTACACTAAAAAGAGTAATTAACAATGTCTATAGATAAAGGTATAGGGATACTTCATTATTCTGATGATAAACTCCAAATTTATAGTAAAAATAACAGGTTCTTTGCAAAGTATAACGGAAATGAGTATTCAGTCGAGCTTAAAATTGGATTTATTTTGTGGTTTTTAATGAAATTCAGGCTGATTGCTAGGCTTCTTCGTGTTTCGAGTTCTTCAGTTGAACCAATATTTTTTAAAAGTGGTGGACTTGAATCGATTATTATCTCTTATAATTATGGAATATATTTATG
>NZ_CAWNHY010000197.1:0-2575 GCF_963874335.1 Vibrio sp. V10_P2A27P122
ACTTAAAGCGTTATAATCTCAATAGTAAAATTACAATGGGTTTATACCGTCTTGATATAACAGCCAAAGATCAGCAATCTTGGAGCGCATGGATTGTGCTTGGTGAACCCAAAGCAAAGCAAATTGTACGCTGGGCTTCGAAAGATCAATGGCAAATTGAAAAAAAAGCGCTACTCAATCCATATTGTCCTTTACCTGAACTCAATGTATCGCTGTATGATTACATCGATGGAAAATACTCTGAAATATGGAGTCAACGCTACGAGTCTGAGTATCCTAATGAACTTGAAATCACTAATTTAGCTGCAGACCGTTATGTACTAGCGGTATCAATGACTCAACAGCGTTGGCAAGGGCCGATTATCATTGAGCAATCTCAAGTAATCAGTAAAACCTACGATGTTTCAGTAGATGAATAATTAAAGATAATAGACAATGTGCCGTTATAGACATAAAGGAAACGACACGTTTATAACATTATGAAAAATTTCATTAAAATACTCCCACTTACAGTCGTACTTACACCATCTTTCAGCTTCGCAGCCAATTATGCAATAGAGGCGCGAGGGGATGCGATGGGTGGTGTAGGGGTTGTATCGGCGAACTTTCTCACTGCTCCATTTTATAACCCTGCACTTGTGGCTATTTACCGTCGTAACGATGACGTAGGTATGATCGTTCCCAGTTTCGGGATTTCTTATAATGATGAAGACCACATGGTCGATGATTTAGACAGCATTTCAAACTTCATAGAAAAAAAAGATTACACAAATACTGAACAGCTGCAGAAAAGTTTAGATAATTTACAAAATGATAAACTAAAAGCCGAAATTGGCGGTGTTGTCGCCTTTGCCATTCCTAACCAATTTATAGCGGCTAATTTATTCGCCAAAGCCTATACCGAAACGTTTGTCACTCCTGATATTTACAGCGGCGAAAATACTGCGTCATTAACTCCAGAGCTACAAACTGTCGAAAACGCAGAGCTCAGCGCAGTGAACGCTGTTTCCGTTGGGGTAACAGAAGTGGGTTTCTCGCTAGCCAAGTACCAAACATTTTTAGGCCAACATATTGCCTTTGGTGTAACACCTAAACTTCAACGCATCTACACCTATGTATATTCAGCAAGCGTAACCGATTACGATATCAAAGATGCACGAGATAATGGCCAAGGTGAAACCATATTCAACCTTGATGCCGGCGCATTGTGGTTTTATGGGCCTTTAAGAGTTGGATTTTCCGCAACCAATTTAGTCAAGAGAGACATTCAAACTCAATCTTACACTAAGAGTCTTAAGAGCCAATTCGGTAAAACACGAGACATCAATATTGGCTACGCATACCAAATGAGGCCACTTTATACAGTAGGCGTAGGTATTGTTGCAGACTATGCCACATTAAGCGTGGATTATGATCTTAATGAAGAAGAGCGCTACACTAATTTTAATGACAATACACAGATGATTCGAGTAGGTGGTGAAATCGATATCATGCGTCAGTTAAAATTAAGAGCAGGATATAAGAAGAACTTAGCATACGATAATATTGATGGAACAATCACAGCAGGGGTAGGGATCTCACCTCTCAATCTCTTCCAACTGGACATTGGAGCTAGCTATACAAACGATAATGCGATGGGAGCTTACATAAATTTCCTTGCTAGTTATTAACTCGATCTCTATAGTCAGGCTCCTAATCAACCGGAGCCTTTTTAAATGTTTGATGATATTCCAACTTTATCTCACCAAGAACAGCAAGAAGCTGTTGAGAAAATTCAACAACTAATGGCTCAAGGTATCAGTACCGCAGAAGCCATAAAAATCGTTGCATCCCAAATTAGAGCAGAAAAATCTGCAGATAAAACGAATTAATTCTCAACCTAACTATTTCGATTGCATAAGAGCGTTCACTCATTAGTGGACGCTTTTTTGTATCGAGAAAACCTCCACCTAGGCTGGGGGTTCCGTAAAGCTTACGGCTATAAGCCAGTTATATAACCCCTTTCAATTTGATAAAAACGTCTTGTGGTCTGGCAACTGCAAGAGTTAATTAAGAATTGAAAGGGGGTCCCAATCGGGACGAAGAGAGCTTAGCGCATACGCGATGGAATTGTAAATATCATGTGGTTTTTGCACCTAAGTACCGAAGGCCGGTGTTCTACCAGACTTCGCCGGGATATCATCCAAATGCTCACCAACGAGCAAGTGGGTAGCGTATATTCTCGATTTTTGGTGCTTTCAGCGATGTTCTGTTTAACCGGTTTTGTAGCGAAACTTGGCCATTGGTCTAAAGTATTTAAGTGAACTTAGCTGATCAGATCGTAGGTTGATAATTTAGTTCCATGATTTAGGAAACAAAGCCATTTTATGTAGGATTTTTCTGGGATTATGAGTCGTCTATTGTCTGCTTTTACTGATGATTATATTGTTAAGTGAATGAAATCTAGTCTAGGAATCTCGGAATGATAACCAATAATATAACTAATGTAGTGGCATAGTGAATTTGGTCACTTAGTTAGAGGTGATATCATCACCTCATAAGTTAACAGGTGACATTATGACAAAACGTACAAGAC
>NZ_CAWNHY010000198.1:0-2545 GCF_963874335.1 Vibrio sp. V10_P2A27P122
CTTTTTTTATTGCACCATAATCAGTAGCACATTCAATACCAATAACTTCTTTGGCTTTATGGCTATTTACGTAATCAAAAAACCTACTATACTCTCTGTTATTATCATTCCCGGATGATAATTTTAATGTCGTTTTTTGAGCTGCCTCTTCAAAATCTAGCTGCGTAATATCTGAGATTCTACTGTACCTTGCTTGTACAAATTCTTTACCTAGTCGCTTCTCTACTTCAGAAAAGACAAAATCCAAGAAATTAAGTCCTCCTTTGAATGCACTAATCAGAGTATTGGGCTTAAGTGTATTTTTCTTTCTACCGAACTCTTTTGGTGAAGCATAAACAATCAAAAACAAGCACTTCATCTCAGTAATAACTCCCAATGGAATATGCGTATAGGTAGAAAAATCAAGTTGGACTTTTGCTAAGCCAACAGAAGCAGCTCGCTTTGAGGTTTCAACATCATAATCCCACAACATGTCACGAAATACACTTTTGACAGAAACTGGCAATAGGGCGAGTTTCGCTACATACGCGTCGATCCGATCACTTACCACTACGGAGTCAACTTTATTTAAAATCATCAGGTTAGAGAAAACACCTTTCCAATGACTGTCTATTTTTTCCAAATGTTGTAAGTGTTGTTTATCCATTGTTATCGGCCCCAGTTATCTAACATGGTGGTTTCAATAAATAACGAGTCTTCTTTCGCTTGCGTTAAAATATCTTCATCAAACTCTGAGGTTTCAGGATTCAAGATGTCATCCAGTAATGAAAGGTTCTCTAACACAACCACATAGTAGGGCGTATGGACAACTTCGCCACTTTCTAGTGTTGCCAAATAGTCTCTTTGCCTAGCAAACAACTCAGGAAGGTGCTTCTCTGTCAGCATCACATTTTCACAAGATAAACACTTGTTGTATTGAGAGCAGGGCTTTCCCTTCACGTATAAAGATGACTTTTTGATAAAATCAGGTGGATCAAATATGTTTTTGCAACCGCCAAGAGGGGTTTTCATGATAATCTGGCTTTCATCAAATTTTCGATGTTGGTGATAACTAGAATCGGGTTTACCAGAATGAGCGGCATTATTATAAATATCTTCTATTGCTTTTCTTGCTTTTTCTTTTATAACCCTATCGAATTCTAATTTTTCTAGATAATTCATTGTCGTATAAATAGAAGAGTGCCCTAGCAGATATTGGATTTCTCTAAGCGAGACTCCTGCTTCAACTAACTCACTCACAAGAGTAGGCCTGAATCTAGTAGTGGTAAGCACCAAAGGCTCACCATCATCATTTTTTAACTGATATTCCTCAATTAGTTCTGAATACAGGCTAGACATAGAACTTTCATTCATCGCTTTGGGTACTGTTTCAAAATTTATAAAAAGCCGTTGGGATAACTCAGGTGAGACGTATTTTCTCGCTTCACATGTCAAAAGAGCGACCTCATTAAATATGGTTTCAACAAATTGCTTTTGACTCACTGTCAACCATTGTAGATTGGCGTGGAATAGATCAAGATGTAACATCTTTTCACCTGTTGAGCGCTCTTTCCAGTAAGTAAGGCACGGTTTGTTTGTGAGCGGGTGATGCTCTTGGTAGTCATCCATATCAAGGTCTAAAATAGAGTTTAAATTCATACCCAATACTTGTGCCATTTTTAATACATATACGCCAACGGCACGTGTTGTAACTCTCCGATTTTTAACTCCCCAATCATCGTAAAGTTCAGGAAGAGAAAGCCTTCTTGTTGAAATAAAACTAATAAACTTTCCCTGTCCTTCAGTACGCTCTTTTGAATCGTAATAAGTGGGTATGCAGTTACAATCATCTTCAAAAATAATCCTTGCTTGGATTTTTGAATCATTAAGATTAGCACTCTCTCTATCCAATTTTTGATATGGAGCTAACTTCTTCTTAGCTAACGCCATCTCTTCCTTTAGCATTTTACGTAACTGCTTTCTCTCATTTGGCGAGTATGGCTTATATGCTATCGACTCTCTGACAATCTCAAATCCATCGGTGGGATAATAATTGAAGTCAAAATTCCGAACTAATTTAAGTTTATCTAGCGTCATTCTCGCGGATGACAAAATAGTGTTTGCCGATGATGTTGATAGCTCGGCATTACCAACTTTACCACCAAGGTATTCTTTGAACTCTTTTAAAGAGCATGCTCCAATGCACTCATTCAGACCACTGTCTGAGGAGACTCCTTTACTTTCTAAAAAGTCACAGTAATGCTTATATCCGATGTAGTAATTGTCAATTCCTGATTTTGAAGTGGCTTTTAAAGATCCAACTGCAAAGGCATGTTGTACATTCCCGTAGTATCCATTTTCAGGGCTAAAGTCATCAATTGACACCAGTGGTTTATCTCGCAGTTTAAGGAATGCTGATATATTGCTTTCTTCTTTATCTAAAGCTTTTTCTGCACGTATTTCATTACGCTCTTTTACTGATTTGTAATTAGTTTTTTTGAGTTCAGAGATCTCACTTGAGAATTTTTGAAATTCTGCCTGTAATAATGGAAGCATTACTCTCATG
>NZ_CAWNHY010000199.1:0-28751 GCF_963874335.1 Vibrio sp. V10_P2A27P122
TCACCAATCTCCCCTCGGGATCTTCAGTCTTTTCGTTAAACAACTTATGACTCAAGTGTGAAAAATTAACCTTGAAGGGTAGTAACACTTTTAAAGAGAGAAAGGAGTTTAATCCTTTAAATACATCGGATTTAGACATATCAAAACACCCTTCATCAACCAAAATTTCTAGGCGTTCTTGGTTTAACTCCTCAAAAGAAGTAATGCCACGCCTAATCAGTTGAGCGATATTATTTCGCAGGATTGCTATTTTGTTTTTTATAGAAGCCAACTGAATGTTCTTACCTGAAAACCACATCTCAGCTAATGCCATGCACTTCATTTGATTAACTAGGTTGCGTTCATTTTGATGAAGAATAATAACGTTATCATCTTGCTCAAGATTAATACTAAAGATAAGGTTCGTTGTGGCTTTTCCTTTGAAATCGGACTCTTTAAATGGCCATACATCTTCAGAAAACAAAATAGTCTTTTTTTTATCTTGATAGATCACGCTTTTTTCTAACTCATCCCAATCACCTCGCAGTAGTGCAGGGAAAAGTACCTCCTGCAAATAGTCTTTGCGACCATCAATTGAGCGCATTGTCTCTAAGGCTAAATCCAAATCTTGCGAATTTTCAAAATCCAACATAGGAATACTCCTTATAAATATTGAGTGACAGAAGACAACGAATCAAAAAGCGGATAACGCCCTTTTTCTTCAAGTAAATCCTCTGCTTTCTCAATAGTTTCAAGTGGCAGGTCTTTTAGGTGAAGTTGAAACTGTTCTATTTTCAACTGGATGATAGCTGCACGCTCTGGATATTGGTCAATACCTTCCTCTAACGCTTCGAGAAAGCTCAGTAATTTATAAATAGCATAAGGGTCATCAACAAGTTTGGCGCTTTTACAAAAAATACAGAGATCGTACTGATAGCAGGTGATGTCCTGCCCTTCTTTTATTATCCCTCTTTTTTCTGCAAATTTACGAGCTGCATAATGCCAATCTTTCTCGTATACCAAATCAACTTTACCGTTGCAATCGATGCCATTCGGGTTCGTTGGTTGATTGCGTTTTTTCCAAACCCCATACTCCAAGATCGGAATTTCTAACTCTTTCTTGACCAACGCTACGGCTTCGTTGCGTGTTTTGCCTTCGGCAATATAACTTAATGCCAGCATCCCTTGTGATATTTGCTTTTTATTTGATACAGGATGCCCGTTGCGGTATCGTTTTTGTGCTATATCAAAGCTATGCTGTAAAATCTTTTGGGCAGTCACCCCATCTTCTTCTGGTTTGTATTCTAAATCCGAGTGAGTAACACGAATTCGGCCAGAGGTAATATTTAAAAAGTAATTACCATAACCAATACCAAGCTCACTTAACATATATTGTGTAATTGGCACCTCTCCTTCCAGCCACTGATAAGTTAATGATTTACTTCCAAAAGGCACTAGAAAAGGGGGCTTTTTTGCTCTACAAAAACCATAGCTATCTTCCTTGGGGAGCGGGTTTCTCGTTGCGGCATAACACTCAACTGATTGAAGAAATGGGCGATATTTGGCTGCAACAGTAAATTCACCTTTTGAGCCATCTAAGTATTTAAAAGAAACCGTAATATCGCCATCATAATTTTTTTCTGAATAGCTCAATGGAATCAGTGCATTCCTCAGTGAAACATCAGTCATACATGAAAGAGCAGCATAAGCAATGCGGTTTGCTCTTTTTGTTCTCGCCATTTTATCAATTTTGATAACCTGTTTATTCATTACCCATACATTATCTTCTCGTTGAGTCCAGTTAAAAGCTGTCATCTTTTGATATTCAACAATATCAGTGTAGGTTTTTACTAAATGATCAGTTAAGTCACCCCTGTAATTTGAAAGCAAATTTAAGTTCTGTGATAAGTGTTGTAAAGCAGCACTCACGTGAACCTTAGTTTTATCACCTTGGTTATTTAGAAAATATATCAAGGTGTCATGAGGGTCATTACTGTAGCTTTTTGAAAACACTTCTAGCGTTTGGAGAAAAGTGATGCCATCAATAACGCCAACGGTGTCACGCTTATTAATATCGGCAACAATAAACCCAGCCTCTTTATCACTTGCTTCGGAATGAAGATTTTCTTCTAGAGATGCAAACAGCGCTTTTACATCTTTGGATGCTCGACCTTTGTAAGCACGGACTTGAGAGATTTTCGATGTACGACCTTCAGCTTTAGATGTAACCACCTTGATAGGGTGTCGAACTTCTTGGATCACTGTGTCATTAAATGCAGTGTAGTAAGCAAACAGGGTATACGCTGCTGCCATACACTGATTAAATGGACTACCAGCACCATCTTTTACGCCCCCGCCACCAACCTTAATTCTGATGTCACGACCATCAACCTGATCAACTAAAATGTCTTCTAGGTATTCAGGTAGAGGAGCTTCTGGGTTGTCCTCTTTAGACGCGATAAGTTGAGTAGCCAAAGAAAAAAAGAAAAGTTGGGTTCGTTTAACTAATGCATACCACTCGCTTCCCTCGTAAGGTATTATTGATGAATCAAGTTTTTTCGATGAAAACGTCTTCATTGTGGCTTGCCATTCTGATACATCGGAATCAAGCACTGATAGCATTAAATCAATATATATCTTTTTTAAAGAAGCAGACGATTCAAGTAAACCTGCCTCTTCTCCATCATGATACTGAAAAGAATATGATTTGGGTTCATTAGCTGCTTTGACTAAACGCCACAATTCTCCCGCATTCCCTGCATAAGCCAAGTATCCAACCTGACTAAAGGGATCAAGCTGTTTAACATCACAAAAATTAATATATTGCTTTAAAGTACTTAATTTACATCTAATAGAGCTTTCACTAGTTTGATTTATTTTCTCTTGCTCAACCCATTTCTTTAGCTTTTGCATCTTCTTTAATCGAGATGGCTTTGCTAATGGTCTTTGTGGGTCGCACGATTCATGGCACCAATCACGAAGGTTATATTTGTTACTGAATGCTACTCCTCTTTGATGTAATTCAAAGTTCAGGTCTAGCGCTGTAACATTACCCTTCACCTTTGGTTGAGTAATGAGTTTATGTTTATTTCTAGGTGCAGCTAATCGACTTTTTGCCATGTGCTTACCTCAAAACTTCTTGTGCAAATTGATTTTTACGCTGTGCGAATTCTGACCAAGTTTTCTCATCATTCATATAGTTAATATATTTTTGGGTAGTAGATGTACTTTCATGGCCCAGAAGTTCAGCCAATTCAGGCATCAGAGCCTCAAAGGGCTTACCTGTTTCAATATGTTTCTTGTACAGCCAATCGGTCGCAAAAGTGGCTCGCAAATCATGTATAACAAAATAAATCTCAAGCCCACTAAAAATCAAATCATTGCGTATCGCTTCCACATGCTTTTGAATTGTGTTTGGTGCGTAAATACTGCCATTAGATTGAACGAATAGATGGTTATGACGCAATAACCCACTTTCAATAGCGTCATTCCTTGCCTTGCTTAGCTTGTACTCATACAAAAGATCCATAACGTAGTCTGGAATTTCTATCGTCCTCTCTTTTCTGTATTTGGTAAGACAACCATTGATTCGCTCACCAATTGGCACTTTCATAACTTTAGATTTTGGCCTATCTACGACAGAAGCAGGGAAAGTTATCAGTTCCTCGAGTCTCACCCCAACCTCCGTTGCCGTGTACAACATTAAGTTTTTAGTGTCAGATGAATTTTCCACATCGATATATCGGTAAAAGGCTTGTTTTTCATCTTCACGCAGAGGACGCAGCTCTCGGATATCAGCATCTTGAGGCTTTTGTCTGTTCTTAAATGGTTTGGTGAGACCCGTCGTATATACGGTAATATCGCCGCGATAACCATTGAGATGTGAGAGCATGTCATGTTGCGCTCTCTTATTTTTGTTCTGTATACGAACTTTCTTAGCTGAAAACTCGAATGGGCGGAAAGTTTTGCAGAGTGGAACTATCCGTTGACGATGAAGGTAGGTGTAGTAAGCAACTACTTTTAGTACATAACTCGAAGCCGTATTTGGAGAACCACCGATTTTTCCATTTTCATCTTCGGTATAAAGATTCTCTAATAAGTAATCACGATATCTAACGACAGGGCTTTCTTCAACTTTCTCTGTGCAGTCAAATATTGTTAATGGACACTTCTCGTCAACCAAAACACCTGTTTTTTTGTCAGTATGTTCTGGAATTTCCATGCTCATCCAACGATAGAAGCTTAGTAACGCATTTGCATGAGATTCGATTGTATCAACGGAAGATATATCTGGATTTGACAAGAGAGAGTGCAGGTATAAATTGACTGGCACTACATTAATGCCATCTGAGTCAACTAAAATTGGAAGTTTATAAATAAATGGTTTTGAATTGTCATTTACCTCATAGATTATCTCTCCACTATCAGGAATAGCCCTACAGGTAAAGGAAGGATATTTATCCGTATTGATCCACATAAGGCAGTAATCAATACCATAGTCCTCTGGAAATGCCTCACTCTGCTCAATCACATTAACACCGAATAACCAAACAATTATGGTGTTACACTAGACCCCCCTTCCTCACTGTGTCTAATTTTTATTCATTTTAATTATTAACTTGTGATATCTAACAAAAATCCCAACCGTAGTTCTGGATTCACACCAGATTCCCTTTTCGGCCATCTATACCGCTAGATAGCACCAGCTGAGGGCGATACTATGGCTCTATTGATAATTTGTCTAGTACTGATTGGTGTCAGCTATTTTTGTTAGCTCGCAATTAATGACTAATTCAGGACAAAACTGGACAAGCGCGAGGGATTGAATAAAATCTGCGCTCTTTATTATTTGAATGCACCATACCCAAGCAAAGGTAATACCATGGCGACTCTTGATGTAAACCCACAACACTACCAGCAACAGTTGGCGGAAAAGACCGAGCGTCTGACCCAAATGTTCGCACAATACAACATGCCTCAGTTGGAAGTGTTTGAATCACCAGAGCAGCATTACCGTATGCGTGCAGAATTTCGAGTTTGGCACGAAGGTGATGAGCTTTATTACATCATGTTCAACCAAGAAACGCGTGAAAAATACCGCGTTGACCAGTTTCCTGCGGCCAGTCGTTTAATTAATGATTTGATGCCACTTTTGGTCGATGCACTTAAAGGCAGCGACTCACTGCGTCGTAAACTTTTCCAAGTCGATTTTCTCTCCACTCTTAGTGGTGAAGTACTGGTTTCTCTGCTTTATCATCGCCAACTCGATGAAGAATGGATAACCCAAGCAAAAGCATTAAAACAGCGTCTCAATGATGAGGGATTCAACCTCAATTTGATTGGCCGTGCACGTAAAATGAAAGTCGTGCTCGATCGAGATTTTGTGATTGAGAAACTGAACGTACATGGTCAAAGTTACATTTATCAACAAGTGGAAAACAGCTTTACTCAACCAAATGGTACTGTCGCACAAAAAATGTTGGAATGGGCCGTTGACTGTACGCAAGAGAGCCACGGCGATTTATTAGAGCTCTACTGTGGGAATGGTAACTTTTCACTGGCATTGGCGAAAAACTTCGAGCGAGTGCTCGCAACCGAATTAGCCAAACCTTCTGTTGATTCCGCGCAATACAACATTGCGGCGAATAAAATAGACAATGTGCAAATCATCCGCATGTCTGCCGAAGAATTTACTCAAGCGATGGAAGGTCAACGTGAGTTTCGTCGTTTACAACAAGCGGGAGTTGATCTCAAAAGCTATCGTTGCAACACCATTTTTGTTGACCCACCGCGCTCGGGTATGGATATCGATACCTGCAAAATGGTGCAAGGCTACGAGCGGATTGTGTATATCTCCTGCAACCCAGAAACCTTAAAAGAGAATTTAGATACTCTATGTGAAACACACAAAGTGACTCGTTTCGCTCTATTCGACCAATTCCCTTACACCCACCACATGGAAGCAGGTGTGATGCTGGAGAAAATTAAATAAGACTTTTAATCGGTATTTAAATTTCGATTTAATCGGCTTTCACGCATTCGTACTGACAACATTACCTATCATGCTGCTCGCTCTGACTAACGGTTTAATCAGGGCGGGCGATGCAGAGCCCATACGATAACCGTTGAGATCGCCGCTTACCTTCTGTCCCCAATGCAGAATCTCTGCATACTCACCCAATTCTACAATCAGTAGAGCCTGCCCACCGGTTAATTCAATCAATGGTTATCTGTCATTTTGTCTGACTTTGAAGCAGGAAATTACATCGCATCACAATGAATCGAGCAAAATAATCAGTGAGCCAAACCAAATTAATGGGAACGTTTACAGATTGATTTTGATATAAACGTCAGATCCAAAGCCAATCTCATCAAGGAAAGTTCATCACTCGCCGTTAAAATTGCTTAAAAGTACATTCCAGAGAGGATAATCACACGAAAGAAGAATAAATCCGTTATTACTATGAAAATGTAAACCCCATCATGGAAACGTTTCCATATCTTATTTACACTAAGTAGCAAGCTAGGACTCAAAAAATAAAACGATTAGCTACTCTATGTATGGCACTGTTTTTGGCCGCGTTAGCGTCGACTACCAGAGCAAAAAAGTCATCCATTACGGTATTCACTACCGTAGTGCAACACGGTTAGAAACAAAAAATCAAGTAGGAAAACCATGAAGGCATTTTCAGATATTCTCCAACGACGTGACTGGGAAACCCCACAATCAGTGAATATTCACTGCTTAAAAGCACACAGCCCACTTTCCAGTTACCGAGATATTGACCATGCCCGTGACGACGTTTACGCCCAACGTCAATCGCTGAATGGCCAATGGAAATTCAAAGTGTTCGACTCGCCCGAACAAGTCGAAGGCGAGTTTATTCAAACCAAATTCAATGATACGAACTGGGATGAAATAACGGTTCCTTCCAACTGGCAGCTACAAGGCTACGACAAACCAATTTACACCAACGTAAAATACCCGTTTGAAGTAAACCCTCCATTCGTGCCCGCCGAAAACCCGACAGGTTGTTACCGCACTACGATTTCCCGCTCAGAAGCCGATCTTGCCAATACCCAGCGCATCATCTTCGATGGTGTGAACTCAGCATTCCACCTATGGTGCAACGGCACTTGGGTGGGATACAGCCAAGATAGCCGCTTGCCTTCCGAATTCGACTTATCACCCTACCTAGTGGCTGGCGAGAATACACTTGCCGTGATGGTGATGCGTTGGTGTGATGGCTGCTACCTAGAAGACCAAGACATGTGGTGGCTAAGTGGTATTTTCCGCGACGTAACTTTGCTTTCTAAACCGCAATACTGCATTGAAGATGTATTCGTCACGCCAGATTTGGATGCGTGTTATCGCGATGGTTCACTATCAATCGTGACGCACATTTCAGCGCCAGATTGTTACCAAGTGCAAGTGCAGCTCTTTGATGGTGAATGCGCAGTGACTGAGCCGCGAATTGATCGACCGCACAACCGCCGTATTGACGAGCGGGGCACATACGATGACGTAGTATTTCAAACATTGCATGTGCGTGAGCCAAACAAATGGAGCGCAGAAACCCCCAATCTATACCGCCTAGTCATTTCCCTATTAGATGAAAACGGCATGCATCTAGAGAGTGAAGCCTATCATGTGGGCTTTCGCAAAGTGGAAATCACTGATGGTCAGTTGAAACTCAACGGCAGGCCTTTGCTGATCCGTGGCGTTAACCGTCATGAGCATCATCCAGAGCTTGGGCATGTGATGACAGAAGAAGACATGATCCGCGACCTCTGTTTGATGAAGCAATACAATTTCAACGCGGTACGTACAGCGCACTACCCAAATCACCCTCGTTGGTACGAACTGTGTGACCAATACGGCTTGTACGTGTGCGATGAAGCGAACATCGAAACCCATGGCATGCAGCCGATGAATCGCCTTTCGAGCAATCCACAATGGACGTACGCATACATGAGCCGCTACACCCAAATGGTGATGCGCGATAAAAACCATCCTTCTATCATCATCTGGTCTTTGGGTAACGAGTCTGGCCACGGCAGCAACCACAATGCGATGTACGCTTGGTCGAAAAACTACGATCCGTCGCGCCCTGTTCAATATGAAGGTGGCGGTGCCAATACCGCTGCAACCGACATCATTGCGCCTATGTACGCCCGTGTGAATACAACGATTGCAGATGAAGCAGTACCAAAATGGCCAATCAAAAAATGGATTTCTCTACCCAACGAAACTCGCCCACTGATCTTATGTGAATACGCCCACGCGATGGGTAACAGTTTGGGGAGTTTTAATGAATATTGGGATGCATTCCGCGAGTTTCCTCGCCTTCAAGGCGGCTTTATCTGGGATTGGGTAGACCAAGGCTTGAGCCAATGGGACGAGAACGGCCAACACTTCTGGGCTTACGGTGGCGATTTTGGCGATAAAATCAATGACCGCCAGTTCTGCATCAACGGGTTGATCTTCCCAGATCGCACTGTGCATCCAACATTGGAAGAAGCCAAATACTGCCAGCGTATGATTCGCGTGTCGCTGCAAGAACAAGCGAAAGGATTCTGTCATCTATTAGTAACTAACGAAAACCTATTTCGTGCAACGGACAACGAGCAATTGAACTGGTCACTTTTGGAAGATGGCAAATTGATTCAATCTGGCTCTGTTGTGCTGAACATCAAAGCCGATAGCCAAGCAACCGTAGATATTGCTTTTGAATTTACACCTAAAGCAGAAGCGCGATACCACTTGAATACTGACATCACCTTAGTGGCTGAAACACTTTGGGCACCCGCGGGACATGTGAGCGCTTCTGAGCAATTTGCGCTACGCAATACCGCAGGTCTCGCCATGCCTAAATTGGAAACACAACCAGCCCCAGCGATAAGCCAGCAAAAAGGCATGATCATAGTCACCAGCCTAGATGAGAAGCATCAATGGTGCTGGGATAGTCAAACAGGCTTGATGATTGATTGGCAAGTCGATGGCAAAGCGCAAATTCTGGCGGCACCGCAAGATAACTTCTTCCGTGCGCCACTGGATAACGATATTGGTGTGAGTGAAGTGGATAACGTAGATCCAAACGCTTGGGTATGTCGTTGGGATATGGCTGGTATTGGCCAATGGAAACGCGAATGTGTCAGTTGCCATAGCGACATGTTGGCGCATGCCGTGCAAGTAACATCAACTTTCGCTTACCAATTCAACGGTACCGTGCAAGCCATCACCACTTGGACGCATACGCTGAAAAACAGTGGCGAAATGCAGCTGACCGTTGATGTGACACTTGCCGATGATCTGCCACCCATGCCACGTATCGGCTTGGAGCTGCAATTGCCATTGCATGAGCAGGGTACACCAATCACTTGGCAAGGTTTAGGTCCGTTTGAGAACTACCCAGACCGCCTATCTGCAGCACGTTTTGGCTTGCACACGCAAACGCTAGAAGAGATGCACACTCCGTACATTTTCCCAACCGACAGTGGATTACGTTGTGGAACTCAATGGCTGCAAGTGAACGAACTGGCGATATCTGGCGATTTCCAATTTAGTGTCAGTCAATATGCTCAACAGACGCTGGCAAAAGCAAAACACACCTGTGATTTAATGGCAGAAAAAACCATTTATGTGCGCCTAGACCATCAGCACATGGGCGTGGGTGGTGATGATTCTTGGAGCCCTAGTGTGCACAAAGAATTCCAGCTAACTGGCAATAATTACGTTTACCGAATATCGTTCAAACCAATTTCGCATCGTATTTAAAAACGCACCGATAACGGCTATCGCCACTTACAACGATTACGTGGCAGCGGGATGCATGACGCTACGACAAGAAAACGGCGTCCACATCCCTGTGATATGTTTTTGATAGGCTTGGATGACGGTCACATCGCACGCTATATCTACCTAGTCATTGATGACTTAGTCGGTGCGATGGCGACCAAGAAAACCCAATTTTCTTCCAACCCAGAGTAGCAACAACAGCAGTACGAGAATGGCGAAAAAGTTAGAACCAGAATCTGGATATTGTGCTTTGATAAATGCCGAATGACCAAAAGCACCGACAAAGAAACAGGCAAGCGCTACCAATGGAAGATCTTCCGCCACCGGATGGCGCAAATATTCTTGATACAACGCCTGCACAGAAAGCACTAATGCAATCAATGGGAAAATGGAGAACGGAACTTGGCTAATGGTTACCCAAGACAACAAGGCATCGCCGCACATACCTGCGATGAGCGCTAGCACAAGTGTTTTTCTTTCCGAACCACGATGGGTTGTGTTGTTTTCATTCGACATTACTCTATCCCCCCTTTGAGCCGATTACGTTCACGTTCTTTGCGATACCAAAATGCCCCTTTGGCTAGCATTCGCAACTGCATGATCAAACGTTCAGCAAGCTCATCTCGCTCACGTCGATCTAAATCTAAAGCTTCAGCGCCGGAGCTGAACACCAAAATAACGGAAGCTTCGGCCTGAGTTAATGCCTCGTCACGGCCCATGCCTGTCGTCATCAAATACTCGGTGAGCTCTGCGGAAAAGTGCTGTATTTCTCGCACTACCGCGGCACGAAACTCGCAAGAAGTACCTGAGCGTTCTCGCAGTAATAAGCGAAACACATTGGGACTACTTTCAATAAATTCCATGAAGGTTTCAACCGACGTGCGAATCACACTGCCCTCTTTGACAATGCGCTGCCGTGCTTGGCGCATCAATTGGCGCAGCAGTAAACCACCTTCATCAACCATGGTTAAACCCAACTCATCCATATCTTTAAAATGTCGATAGAATGAGGTGGGCGCAATCCCCGCCTCGCGGGCCACTTCTCGTAAACTTAAGTTAGAAAAACTCCGATCGGCACTTAATTGGCTAAATGCTGCATCAATCAATGAACGACGTGTTTTTTCTTTTTGTAATGCGCGAATTCCCATCGATTTCATATTAAGTCGCTTCTCTTTTACTATCTGAGCCATACTATAACGTGATTGAGCACGTTGTCTAAGCCACAACATCGCCTCTTTGGACAAAGTGACCAATTAAACAGTCACCTAACCTAATTTCAATCACTCGCCACAGTAAGATGGGCAAAGCAATAGCATAAAGTGGCATTTTCACCTCTCGAGCGTGATCCTCTCCACTCTCTGATGGCAACATCGTTTACCGCACTGATGGATCAGTTAAAATCTCGCTACAGCAATGTTAAACAAATACAACAAGGAATAGAGTATGGCGAACCAAAACCACTTCGATGTCATCGTAATTGGTAGCGGCCCGGGCGGAGAAGGCGCCGCAATGGGTTTGACTAAAGCGGGGTTTAATGTCGCCATTATCGAAAAAGAGAGTAGTGTTGGCGGAGGTTGTACCCATTGGGGCACCATTCCCTCCAAGGCGTTACGCCATGCGGTCAGCCGCATCATCGAATTCAACAGTAACCCTCTATTTTGTAAAAACAACACCAGTATTCATCTCACTTTTTCTGATATTTTAGGCCATGCTAAATCTGTGATTGATAAACAGACGCGCTTGCGCCAAGGCTTTTACGATCGCAATCAGTGTACGCTGATTTTTGGTAACGCTAAGTTTACCCACAAAAACACCGTGGCGGTTACGCACGCTGACGGCAGCATCGAAAAATACAGCGCCGACAAATTTGTGATTGCGACTGGCTCACGCCCTTATCAACCTGATGATGTTGATTTTACTCATGAACGAGTTTATGACAGCGATTCGATTCTCTCGCTTAAACACGATCCTCGCCACATCATTATTTATGGTGCAGGCGTCATTGGTTGCGAATACGCTTCGATTTTCCGCGGCTTAGGCGTCAAAACCGACCTCATCAATACCCGTGACCGCTTGCTGTCGTTTCTGGATAACGAAACGTCTGATGCACTCTCGTACCATTTTTGGAACAGCGGCATTGTGATTCGTAATGATGAAACCCATGAAAAGATTGAAGGCACTGACGATGGTGTGATCGTTCACTTGCAATCGGGCAAAAAAATGAAAGCCGACTGTATCTTGTATGCCAATGGACGCACGGGCAACACTGACAAATTGAACCTCAAAGCGGTGGGCCTGAATGCCGACTCACGTGGCCAACTGGCCGTCAATCGTAACTATCAAACCTCGGTGGAGCACATCTACGCGGTCGGTGATGTAATTGGCTACCCAAGCCTTGCGAGCGCAGCCTATGATCAAGGTCGATTTGTCGCTCAAGCGATTGCTCATGGTCAAGCGCAAGGGCACTTAATTGATGACATTCCAACTGGGATTTACACCATTCCTGAAATCAGTTCAGTGGGCAAAACAGAGCAAGAACTCACCGCGGCCAAAATTCCGTATGAAGTTGGCCGCTCTTCGTTTAAACACCTCGCACGAGCACAAATTTCTGGCAAAGATATCGGCAGCTTGAAAATTTTGTTTCACCGAGAGACAAAAGAAATTTTAGGTATTCATGTGTTTGGAGAACGCGCGGCTGAAATCATCCATATCGGACAGGCAATTATGGAGCAAAAAGGCGAAGCCAATACCCTCGAATATTTCGTTAATACCACCTTCAATTATCCAACCATGGCCGAAGCCTACCGCGTGGCGGCGTTAAATGGCCTGAATCGATTGTTCTAATCATCGACCTAATTCTGCCTGCTAATGGAATGAAAGCCGCTAACGAGTGCGGCTTTCTTTTTGGTAACCTAGTGAGTGAAGTGCTTAGGGATAGGTTCGGTGATCAAGTGAGAAAAACACCGCGTCGCCATTGTGAGATAAATAGCACACCTAAACTGATGCCGCGCATTGCCATAAAGCTGAGCATCGCCATCCACAGGGCGTGATTACCCAAAGACTGAGCCAGATAGAAAACGCAGAAAAAACTGCACATCGCGACAAACATGCTGTTGCGCATCTCTTTACCTTTGGTCGCGCCGATAAAAATACCATCCAATAAAAAACACCACATCGCGGTTAACGGCATCGCCACCAGCCACGGTAGATAACGGTTAGCCGCTTGCTGAACTGCGTTAATGTCAGTGATCAGCGTGATCAACGCCGATCCCCACACCGCAAACATCACCGTTAACGCTAAACAGATTAGCGCACTCCAGAAAAAACTGCCGATCAGAGCACTTTTGAGCTGCGCCTCACTTTTTGCACCAATCGCTTTGCCAACCATGGCCTCCATCGCATAGGCAAAGCCATCCATGCCATAAGAGATCATCATCAAAAAACTCATTAAGACAGCGTTAGCCGCCACGGTTTGATCACCAAAGGCCGCCCCTTGAAAGGTCATAAAGCTAAACGCCGCCTGCAAACAGAGTGAACGCAGGAAAATATCGCGATTCAATTTCACAAAGCGGCTAAGACCTTGTGTCACTAAAACACCTAGCTGCAGTGGCGAAGGGAGTTGATGCCGCAACCAATAACGCCAAACACACAGTAAACCAAAGCTCATGCCCGCATAATCAGCGATAACCGACGCCAGCGCAGCACCTTCCACTTTCCAGCCGAAACCCAACACAAACAGAATGTCCAACGCGATGTTGGTTAAGTTAGTGATGATTACCATCCACATTGGCGCTTTGGCATTTTGCGTGGCTAACAGCCAGCCGAGCAGTACAAAGTTGGCCAATGCGGCGGGCGCACTCCACGCTCGAATCACAAAATACTGCAACCCATATTGCTTTACTTGCTCACTGGCACTGCTGGCTGAAAAAATCGCATCGCCAATCCATCGATGCAGAATCAAAAACAACAACGCAAATGCCAGTGCCATCAAGAGCCCTTGCAACAAGACTAACGCCAGTTTTTGTGGCGACTGTTCACCGTATGCTTGCGCCGCAAGGCCTGTGGTCGACATTCTTAAAAAGCCGAGTAACCAGAAAGTGACACTGACTACCGTACCGCCAAGCGCCACTCCACCTAAATACCAAGCGTGTTCCAGATGACCAATCACCGCCGCATCAACTAAACCTAACAGCGGTACGGTAATATTGGACAGCACCATAGGTATCGCCAGTAGCAACACTTGTCGATGTACGGAACGGTTCGATAACGTTTGTAAAATAGATTGCAACACGTTGACCTCTCATGGGGGAGAGCAAAGTGTAGCGGAGTGATAGGAGGACGGCTAGCGGTTACTTACCAACGGACATAAACTAAAACGGGTGTTAAGCGCAGCTTGTAAACCATCACCTTACTTAACCAACGTTGCCATAATTTCCAGCGGCCACAATGTTGATCGAGCGGTGAAAACGTTTTTGCCGACGAAGCCCAAGGTAAGACACTGAGTACCGCTTCGGTTGGATTAGCAAAACCATGTCCGTAATGGCCTGAGCCCATTTTCTGACCTAAAGCGGAAGCAGTTTTGTCTCCAGCCAGCATTAAACAAGCCGCCGCATTAGAAAAATGCAAACCCAATGCGCGGATAAAATAGGTGAGTTGCTGCGCCGTACAATCTAATAACGCATGCTCACAAACGATTAAAACGGCTGAGGATTCCGCAATAGGCAATGCATCCAACCACTGAAGATCATCGACACTGCCACACACATGTTGATAACGCTCACTGCGATGAAACAATTTCTGCCGCCACAGCAGGTTTTCGGTGATATCGAGTTCTATCCAATGGCAACGCCCGTTGTCTACCCGATAAAAACGGGTATCTAACCCTGCACCGACATTAATGATCCATCCATCAGGGTTACGCTCAATAAACGCGCGCACTTGTTGATCGCACAATTGCGTTAAGGTCGCATGCAGCAATTGTTTTTGATCGATATCACCGCTTAAACATTCGGGGGCTAAGTGACAGCTCTGGCAGGCCTTTGCAGCGATCGGATCATACACTAACCCGTTATCAACCAAACTTTCGCGGCTACGAAACCACAACGGTTGAACTAAATTGGTTGGAATATGATGACGTGGGGTTAGTGAATGTTTATCGGTAGGCATTACCATCTTCCTTATGTCGCAACTCGATGTAACAACAAAGAAGATGATAATGAATATCAGTTAGAATGACAAGTTATTGAGAATAGATCTCAATAATAAATTACATCCAATCGGTATTGCGAATAATGCCGACGGCCACACCTTCAATGGTGAGCTGCTGAGATTTAAGATCCACTTCAATCGGTGAGAACGCTTCATTCTCTGCGTGCAATAACACGGTAGAGCCTTTGCGTTCTAGACGTTTTACCGTCACATCATCTTCAACACGCGCCACCACCACTTGCCCATTACGCACATCTTGTGTTTTGTGCACTGCGAGTAAGTCACCGTCCATAATGCCAATATCTTTCATACTTTCGCCTTGCACACGCAGTAAGAAATCCGCTTGAGGGCGAAACATATTGGGATCCACTTGGTAATGCGCTTCGACATGCTCTTGCGCCAAAATAGGCTCTCCCGCCGCGACTCGACCAATTAAAGGCAGGCCAAGATCTTCTGGCTCATTGGCAGCTTCAAGTAAGATACGCAACCCACGAGAGGCACCCGGAATAATTTCAATCGCTTGTTTACGAGCCAGTGCTTTTAAATGCTCTTCTGCGGCATTGGCGGAACGAAAACCCAGCTCGCGTGCGATTTCAGCGCGAGTCGGTGGCATTCCGGTTTCGTCGATCTTACTGCGGATAAGATCAAATACTTGTTGCTGGCGGGGCGTTAACGGCTTCATATCTCACCTGTCTGTTTATACAGTTAACTGTGAGTATATCCAGTAATCGAATAAATGGAAGAGCGGACGCTTATTTTTTGGCTATTTACAAAAAATGCCGCAATCGACCGATAAATACCTCACCGATTCACTCACCGCGCTCGCAAGTGATGCTGTTTTACTAAACAATAATGATTAAAAGGTTTGACCAGTTTCTGGTATCCTTGCGGCTCAAAAATAGCTAGCCGCTTCGGCGCATATCGATTTCTCTGAGTATCAACTCACAGGGAAATGGACATGCGCTTAAGCATATTGAAATATTCTTGAGGCGACGACCTTTATGTCTTCTGGACACTCATTATCTCGTTCACTACTAAAATTACCTTTGTCTGCGTTGGTCAAAGGCACGGCGATCCCTTCTAATCCAATAGAAGACCACGGCATTGATATTCACAAGCCGATTGTTTACGCCTTACCTTTTCGCTCAAGTGTTGATTTGCTCACCTTGCAAACTCACGCCAAAGAACTGGGTTTACCTGATCCGCTGCAACCACTTGAGCTAAACGGCAAAAGTTTTGCCCGTTATGTTTTCATCTCGGCGCGCCCAACCTTGATGCGCAATGATCAGCACGTTCCTAGTGACTCTATCGCTCTTTTTTCTGAACTGCTTGAGCTACATAAGTTTGATACGGAATTGGACGTTCAAATGATCCCAGCGACGGTGCTTTGGGGACGTAAACCAGGTAAAGAGGGGCAAGAGAAACCCTATCTCCAAGCCTTAAATGGCCCACAAAAAGCACTCGCGGTAATTTTTGCTGGACGCGATTGCATGGTGCGCTTTAGCCCCGTCGTTTCACTGCGCTATATGGCTGATTCACACGGCACCGACGAATCTATCGCGCATAAATTGGCACGAGTGGCTCGTATTCATTTCTCTCGCCAAAAGCTGGCAGCTTCTGGGCCAAATTTGCCCAATCGCCAAGCGCTGTTTAACCGCCTAATTAAATCACAAGCGATTGAAAAAGCGATTGAAGATCAAGCGAAAGCCAACAATATCTCCCTCGAAAAAGCGCGCAAAGAAGCGCATGACATCATGGATGAGATTGCCGCTGATTTCTCTTACTCCTTAATCAAGAAAGGAGAACGCATACTGGGCTGGTTATGGAACCGCATTTACCAAGGGCTTAATATAAATAATGCCGCCACCGTACGTCGCCTTGCGCAAGATGGACACGAGATTGTCTATGTCCCTTGCCACCGCAGCCATATGGATTATCTCTTACTTTCTTATGTGCTGTATCGCGAAGGTATGGTGCCACCGCATATTGCTGCCGGAATCAACTTGAACTTTTTCCCAGCAGGTCCGATTTTCCGCCGTGGCGGCGCATTCTTCATTCGTCGCAGCTTTAAAGGCAATAAGCTCTATTCGACCATTTTCCGCGAATATCTGGCCGAGCTATTTGCCAAAGGCTATTCAGTTGAATATTTTAGCGAAGGTGGCCGTTCACGCACTGGCCGTTTACTGCCAGCGAAAACAGGCATGCTGGCGATGACCATCCAAGCCATGTTGCGCGGCCTTAACCGCCCGGTGACCCTCGTGCCGGTTTATATCGGTTATGAACACGTGATGGAAGTAAGCACTTACGCCAAAGAGCTACGCGGCAAAAGTAAAGAGAAAGAAAATGCGGGTTTAGTGCTGCGCACGATTCGCAAGCTGCGTAATTTTGGCCAAGGCTATGTCAATTTCGGCGAACCGATCCCGTTGAACCAATACCTTAACGAGCAAGTGCCAGAATGGACGCAAGATATTGACCCTATGGGCAGCACCAAGCCGCAGTGGATCAACCCTATTGTTAACCAACTGGCCACCAAGATGATGACGCACATTAACGATGCGGCGGCGGCCAATGCCTTAACTTTGTGTGCCACCGCATTACTTGCTTCACGCCAAAGCGCACTGGCTCGTGACAATTTGGTTAAGCAAATCGACTGCTATTTATCGCTACTAAATAACGTGCGCTACTCAGCAACCTGCACTGTGCCTAAAGCCAGTGCGGAAGAACTGGTTAACCATGCACAGTCGCTCGACAAGTTTGTAATTGAATCCGATACCATGGGTGAGATTATTTCTCTTGACCGCAATCAGTCGATTTTGATGACCTACTATCGCAATAACATCATTCATCTGTTTGCCATTCCCTCACTGATTGCGCAGATGTTGATCCGCCAGCAAACGCTATCACTAGAGCAGATAACCGCCAATGTGGCACTGATTTATCCCTTCTTAAAGCAGGAGCTGTTTTTAAGCTTTGCGCAAGATGAACTCGCAGATGTAGTCAACGCTTACGTTAACGAACTGCAACGTCAACAATTAGTAACGCTAGAAGAGGGTGTCGTGGCCATTAATCAAGCCAAAACACAAGTGTTGATGCTGCTCGGTCGTACCATTTCAGAAACCCTACAACGCTACGCGATTGCTCTCAATCTATTGGTTGCCAACCCTGAAGTGGGCAAATCTGATTTAGAGCAAAAAAGCCAAGAAATTGCACAACGTCTTGGCCGTTTGCATGGCATCAATGCCCCTGAGTTTTTTGATAAAGGGGTATTCTCCGCCATGTTTGTCACGCTCAAAGAGCAGGGCTATTTGGATGTTGATGGCAATTGCCATTTAGAACCAACCGTTCAGCTAGCACGCCTACTTTACTCGATGCTCTATCCTGAAATTCGCTTAACCATTCAAGAAAGTCTCTGCCAAGCGAACTAATCGGTCGTAAGAAACAGTAAAGGCATCCCAATGGATGCCTTTACTTTATTCGTGAAGTACTTACAAAAACTAGTGAACTACTTACCAAAACGCAAAAAGCAGGCCCAACGTTAACACCATGCCAACGTGATTGTTATTGAGAAAAGCGTGGAAGCATAAATCACGATCACGATGACGAATTAAACGCTGCTGATAAACAAACAGAGCCGCTGCAGCCAATACTGACCAATAAAAACTCGCCCCTAACTGATAATAGCCACCAAGTGCGATCATCAACGCCAGTACCAATAACTGTAAAATGCCGATGATGATTTTATCAAAACGACCAAATAAAATAGCGGTCGATTTGACTCCGATATTGATATCGTCATCACGATCAACCATCGCATACTGCGTATCATACGCCACAGTCCACAACGCATTGATCAAAAATAGCCCCCACATCACCGCTGGCAATTCGTTGGCTTGCGCCGCCCATGCCATCGGAATAGACCAACTAAAGGCCAGCCCTAATACCAACTGCGGAAGGTGTGTATAACGTTTCATGAACGGATAAACAAACGCTAATGCGATACCAACAAAGGAGAGCTGAACCGTGAGTGGATTCATGGTCAAAACCAGCAGGAAAGAAGTGATACCTAGCGTTAAAAACAGTGCAATCGCCTCTTTGGTTGTCACACTCCCGGCAGGCAAAGGCCGCTGTTTGGTTCGTTTAACATGTCCATCGACTCTGCGATCGGCAAAATCGTTGATCACGCAACCCGCTGAGCGCATCAACAACACCCCCAACACGAATACCAATAATACTTTAGGATCGGGGAAACCTTGCGCGGCTAAAATCAATGCCCATAAGGTTGGCCACAACAATAGCAAAGAACCAATTGGCCGGTCCATGCGCATCAGTTGCCAATAAGCACGCGCCTTAACCAAAGTCATGACACTCTCTCCTTAGAGTAAATCGGTGAAAAGGGTAAAAACAGCTCCGCAACTAACATCGGTTTATTATTCATCCATAATCGTGAACGGCGTGCAAGCAACGGCCCCTCTTCCATCATTGCCCAGCCCACTTGTAGTGCGTCACGCTTAACGTGCTCAGCACGAAAAACCGTTAACCCAAGCGGGATATCACCTTGGCGCGCTAAGTCATATTGCTGACCCAGCATCGAAGATTGAGGAATTAAAGTACGGCCTAAAACCCATGGCTGTTGATCACCACGCAGCACAACCTGGCGTAACAAACAGGCTTCATCAGATAACAGAGCCATCTCATCACCCTGTAATTTTTCTGCCTCAACGAGCTTATTGTGCAGTAGTTCAACGCTCAGTTGCTGACACTGCGCCTCTAACACGCGAGATAATGATCCTTGCTCTAAAAGCCAAGACTGAGAAACCTGATCAGGAAAAGAAAAAACGTCAGGTTGTTGCCAAATTACTTCTCGCAAAGCAGACAGATAGAGCGAAATTGATTGATTCATACTAGTATTCAATTAGTGGCTTTATCAACATACAATAAAGGTCCATTTTTGGTTAACACAACCATAAAAAGCGCTCACTCACAGAATCCCTCGGTTGGAGGTTAAAAACCCGCTTGTAAAAACGGGAAGCGACAACTGCGGTATATTCCAAACAACGAGATAAGCATTTTGATTACAATCCGATGCTCTATTGTAACAAGACTCAAGCGATTCGAGTATCGTGAACCAACTAAAGAAAAGATAGAAATATGCTTAAACGTTATGTAGCCCAAATAATTATCGCCCTAAGCTTGTTTTGTGCGTTACCAAGTTATGCACAAGATGAAAAAGCGCCTAGGCTGGCGTACTTTACCTTAGAGCCGGATCTCACCACCAACTTTTTCACCAAAGGAAATAAGTTAGGTTACATCCAAGTTCGTATCGACGTGATGGTATCCAGCGACGCCGATTTACCCGCCGTTGAACGGCACCAACCACTGATTCGTGATGCCATCGTCGAGCTACTCGGTAAACAGACCGAAGAGACGATAAAATCACTCGCAGGTCGGGAAGATTTAAGAAAAACGTTGGTCACAGAGCTCAACGCGGTGTTACTGCCTGAAATAGGCCGAACCATTATTGCTGACCTACTGTTTACTAAATACATCTATCAATAGAGCAGCGATTGCCGCTCTATTGATGTTTTGCTTAACGAGTTCGATGACGGCTGGCGTCATTTAATCCAAAGGCGATTCCTGAAAATAGGCCCGCTAAATGCGCGCTGTTGGCAATCGCCATAAAGGGTTGTACAAACCCGAGCACCAACCACACCAGCATGAAACCGATCACCGGTTTGGGCATTTGCAAGCCAAGATGAGGGGCTTTCCAACCAAGCATCCATAGATAACCGGCCAACGCATAGACCACACCCGATAAACCACCAAAATTGGCTCCTTCAACCCAGTACTGAGCCGCACCGGACAACAATGCTGACACTAAAAATAGCTGTCCAAGTTTGAATGATCCAAGCCGTTTTTCAACATCGCCCCCCAACTGCCACCACCATAACAAGTTAAAGACGATGTGCAGCACAGAGAAATGAAGTAAAGCATGACTAAACCAGCGCCAAATCTGCCATTGCTGCCCAGCCAAAGCAGGAAAATGTAATGCGGAAAATACTTGATTGGCTAGCCCAAGCTGCTGCAATGCAAAGATAATGGCGCATGCCATCATCACGCCCAGTGTTAAAGGCCCAGCTTTGGCTTTGAGCATCGCCAACATGCTCGGTGAACGATATTGAAAGTGACTTTTACGGCTTTCAGCCACATCCCATGAAGCGGCTTGATACTTTCTATCATTTGGATTGTGCAGAAAATGGTTGAGTTCCGCTTCGGCTTCAATCTGATGTTGCTCATCAAGTAACCATAACGCAAATTGACCACTCCCTTCCGGCATCATTTGAATCTCAATTTCACGAGAGGCCATGTAATCAATAAAGGCTTGCGCCATTCTTGGGTTATTGAGCGTGATCAGTCTTAACATAAGTCATCCTAATTGCTGGTTACGGGCAAGCCTGCACGATGCCAAGCTTCGAATCCACCATCCACACTATACACCTGTTCAAAACCTTGGTTAATCAGATACTGTGCCGCACCTTGGCTGCTAATACCGTGATAACACATCACTAAAATGGGTTGGTCAAATTCGCTTTTTTCCATAAATGAAACCATGCTGTCGTTGGTTAAGTGGAATGCGCCATTTGCATGTGCAACAGCAAAAGATTGCGCATCACGAATATCCACTAATTGCGCATCATGTTGTTCCATTAAAGCTTGTGCTGCTTGAGCATTGATATGTTGAAACTGATCCATCGCTTCCTCTGATTGGTTTTATTTTTAGCGTTTGATTGTAACCTATCCCAAGGCAATCAAGTACACGGCCTTTATAAGGTTATCCACCACTGATCACTTTTTCGCCATTTGTGGATAATCTTGTGGATTGCGTTGATAAAGTAGTAAATGAGAAATGGATCCACAACATGTAGTGATGATCCTTACTTTTCTGTGTGTAACATAATACATATCCCCAAATATAAAACGGTGTTCAAGCCTTGATTTAACCGACTTGATGACAGCTCACGAATAATTTTGTCACAGAGTTATCCACAATCAGCGCGCTGAAAATTTGATCACTTTAAGTGATCAAAAATAAAAAAACCGAGATCGTAAGATCTCGGTTTTTAATGCGCTTCACAATGAGTCAGTGATTAGAACTCGCCGACAGCATCCTTTAGCTTCTTCATTGCATTTTTTTCTAGCTGACGAATACGCTCAGCTGAGACACCATACTCTTCCGCTAACTCTTGTAGCGTAGCTTTTTGATCATCCAACCAACGAGAGCGCACAATATGTTTACTGCGTTCATCTAAGCTAGCCAACGCCAAGCTTAAACGATTGTTGGTGTGATGTTCCCAATTCGCCGCTTCAATGTTATCCGCAAGATCCGAATGCTTATCTTCGAGATAAAGCACAGGTGCCGTGTAAGAAGAGCTCGAATCATCGTCTTCCGCCGACATTTCAAAGGTGGCATCTTGCGCGGCTAAGCGTGATTCCATTTCTCGCACTTCAGCTGGGTCAACGCCCAACTCACGGGCAACCGCTTCCACTTCACCGCTATTAAACCAGCCTAAACGCTTTTTCGATTTGCGTAGGTTGAAGAATAGCTTACGTTGCGCTTTCGTGGTCGCTATTTTTACAATGCGCCAGTTGCGTAACACGTATTCGTGAATTTCAGCTTTGATCCAGTGCACAGCAAAGGAAACCAGTCTCACCCCAACTTCTGGGTTGAAACGCTTCACCGCTTTCATTAAGCCAATATTGCCTTCCTGAACTAAATCCGCCATGGGCAGGCCATAACCAGAATAGCCACGAGCAACGTGAACAACGAATCGAAGGTGCGATAAGATCAACCCTTTCGCCGCTTCAATTTCACCTTTGTAATGTAATCGCTCTGCGAGTGACCGCTCTTCTTCCGCGCTCAGCATTGGGTAGCTGTTCACTGAACGAATGTAGCTGTCTAAGCTGTCTTGTGAAACGAGAGCCATTTGATACGTTTGGTTTGTCATTCAATTCCTCATCAATTTCTGATCTGGAGTAATGGATGTTTTTAACCCGACAATCTTGAACCTAAAATGAACAAGATTCAAGCAAGGGGAAACTATTATGCATAAACAAGTCGCCTATACAAGTGCTGTGGCTAAAGCTAGCCAACAGTTATTGCCTACATATGACAATATTCAACTAAACTGGTTCAATTTCTTTTAAATGACGCTGCGCAGATACTTTTGCCGCTACGCATCCTAAGAAAGTACCGAGCATCAACAGCAGTAAGGATTCATCCCAACTTAGGCCAATAAGACGAAAACGGCTGTCATACAGTAGGGCAAGATCTTCAACGGCACCGTTCAATAAAATAGTCACAAAAGCGGTTAACAGCCAAGCGGCGAATGCGCCCAATAAACCAAACCACATGCCAGCATAGAGATAAGGACGCAAAATGTAGCGATCGGTGGCACCGATCAATTTCATGGTTTGGATCTCTTCTTTATTGGCTTGTACGTTAAAGCGCAAGGTGTTGCCCACAATGAGAAATACAGCGCCCAACATCAATACCGATAAACTCGCGACAATGATCGCCGCTAAAGTTCGAATGGCGTTTAACCTAGCAAGCCAATCTTCATCCAAGCGTACATCCGTGACGTCTTGTTCTGCTTGTATTTTTTTCGCCAGCGCTTTGATTTGCTCTTGCTGCTCAACCTGCGGGGTAACAATAAGCACGCCAGGTAAAGCGTAATCATCCAATAAACTAATGGCTTGTTCAAACCCGGCGTATTGACTCAGGTCATCCAATCCTTGCTGCGGTGAGATGTACTCCACGCTGGCGACATCGGCCAAACTTTCTAGCTCATCTTTCAACACCATAATTCGTGCTTCAGGTGTGCGCTCATGTAGATAGACACTAATCTGAGCAGGGCTGGTGACATTATTGGCTACAGACGCGATATTTTTGCTCAGCAGGTACATACAGGCTGGCATCGCAAGCGCCATCGAAATAACGGCGAGCGTTAAAATATTGCCGAGTGGGCGTGACCATAAACTTGAAAATGAGGCCTTGGCCTGCTTAAAGTGGATGGCTAAAAAACTATCGGTTTTGGCCCGTTTCGGTTCACGTGCTTTCGCGTTCCTTTTATTCGACGACTTAACGGCCATAGTCTTCTACCTCGCTTAAAAAACCTTGGTTAAGTTCTAAATGACGATATTGAGGACGCGTGTTGACTAAGCTGATGTCGTGCGTCGCAAGCAAAATAGAGACTCCGGCACGGTTAAACTCTTCAAACAGTTTAAGCACACGGTTAGAAAGCTCTGGGTCTAAGTTACCCGTAGGCTCATCGGCCAGCAGTAAGGTAGGTCGGTTCACGACCGCTCTTGCGATACCCACTCGTTGCTGCTCACCTCCAGAAAGTTGGCTCGGTAAACAGCGTGCTTTGTCTAATAGATCAGTTTTATCCAGCGCGGCTGAGACGCGACGCTTAATTTCATTTTCTGAAATCGATTCAATGCGCATTGGCAATGCCACATTGTCGTAAACCGTTCTGTCCATCAGCAGGCGATGATCTTGAAACACAATGCCGATGTTGCGGCGTAAAAAGGGAATATCTTGATTGGGAATACGCGTAATATCGTGACCGTTAAAGCTGATGCGCCCATCGGTTGGACGCTCAATCGCACAGATTAACTTCAACAAGGTGCTTTTACCGGCTCCGGAGTGCCCACCCAAAAATGCCATTTCTCCTCGGCGTAGGTGAAAGTCGACCTTTTGCAGCGCCTGACGGCCTCCGCGATACGCTTTGCTGACTTGTTGAAACTTAATCACTCGCTATTCCTCTCACCAGTCTCCATTGGATGATGAGGTGCTCATTGAGCACCCACGCACACTTACTCTTCGCGGCTAAACAGAGCTTCAATAAATTGCTGCGTTTCAAACGGACGTAAATCGTCAATCCCTTCGCCAACCCCAATAAAGCGGATCGGAATTTCAAACTGATCGGCCAGCGCAAAAATAACGCCGCCTTTCGCCGTGCCATCCAACTTGGTTAAGGTGATCCCAGTCACCGGGGCCACTTCACTAAAGAGTTTGGCTTGGCTGATGGCGTTTTGCCCAGTAGCGGCATCTAACGTCAGCATCACTTCATGCGGCGCTGATTGATCAATTTTTTTCATGACGCGCACAATTTTACGCAACTCTTCCATGAGGTTGCTCTTGTTTTGCAAGCGACCAGCGGTATCGGCGATCACCACATCCACGCCACGTGCTTTGGCGGCCTCAATCGCATCATAAATCACTGATGCGCTGTCTGCGCCAGTGTGCTGTGCAATTACTGGTACGTTGTTACGCTCGCCCCACACTTGCAACTGCTCAACAGCCGCAGCACGAAAAGTATCGCCCGCCGCTAAGATCACTTTTTTACCTTGAGCTTGAAACTGTTTGGCCAACTTACCTATCGTGGTCGTTTTGCCTACACCGTTGACGCCGACCATTAAAATAACGTAGGGCGTTTTTTGGCTATCGATCACTAACGGTTGCTCTACTTTAGCCAAAATGTCGGCCATTTCATCTTTCAGTAAACCGTAGAGTGCCTCTCCATCTTTCAACGCGTGGCGAGAGGCTTTTTCTGTCAGATTGCTGATGATTTTGAGTGTGGTCTCCATCCCAACATCGGCAATCAGCAGTTGCTCTTCCAGCTCTTCAAACAGCTCATCATCAATTTTCTTGCCTTTAAACAGACCAAAGAAACCCGCACCAATATTGGCTTTGGTTCGGCTAAGGCTGCGTTTTAAGCGTGCGAAAAAACTCTCGCTGGGTTTTTCTTGCTCTTGAATTCGTGCTTCTGCTTCTGCTTCTGCTTCTGCTTCTGCTTCTGCTTCTGCTTCTGCTTCTGCTTCTGCTTCTGCTTCTGCTTCTGCTAGCGCAGTGTGTGGCTCTTCGATGGGTTGAGCAACTGCCGTCGTTTCTTGTTCTTGCTCAGAATCAACTGGTTCGACAAGCGTAGATGGCTCAAGCACTTGTTCTGTTTCGCTGGTTGATTTACTTGATTCTTCGTCACCAAAACCGAGCCAAGAGAGTAATCCACGTTTCTTTTTTTCCGTCATCTGGGGATATCCTAGATCTACCTAACTAACTACGACCCTTTTCTTGAAGGATTATCCCTCGTAAGAAAAAGAAAAATGACAAAGCAGTGAAAACTTTCCAATTAGATTGGTAAACTTTGTCATTATTGAAATTCAATGGCTATACCAAACCCGTTTCGGGTTGGCAGATTGGGTATAGTATCACTTTATTAGCGGTCAAAAAATCTATGGTAAGACGTCGCCAACAAAACTCATCACAAAATAAGCCTTCAACGGGCTTTGTTCGCATTATTAGTGGCTTATGGAGAGGTCGTAAACTGCCTGTTCATGATGCCCAAGGCCTGCGTCCCACGACGGATCGCGTCAAAGAAACTCTTTTTAACTGGTTAGCACAGGAGATCCCTGGTGCACACTGCTTAGATTTATTTGCAGGCTCTGGCAGCCTTGGGTTTGAAGCCGCCTCAAGGCAAGCACAATCCGTGACGCTGATTGAACTCAACCCGACGGCATTCAAACAGCTTGAACACAATATTGGTGCGCTCAACGCGACCAACTTACGAGCGATAAATAGTGATGCGCTGGCCTTTCTCAAGCAGCAAGGGACGCCTCACCACGTGGTGTTCATCGATCCGCCGTTTCGCCAAGGCTTATTAAGCGAAGCCGTCTCGCTTTTAGAACAAAATGGCTGGCTTGCCGATGAAGCGCTAATTTATATTGAGACGGAAAAAGAATTGGCGCTAGAAGGCATCCCTGCTAATTGGCATCTACACCGTGAGAAAAACGCAGGCCAAGTCAGTTATCGACTATTTGAGAGGAGCTCGGAATGAGAGTGTTACTGGTACTTGCAAAAGCGGCGATTGCTTTTGTTTGGTTGATTCTATTACTGAATATCTTCATGCCGTTCCCCGGTAAAGCGGCGATTGCACTTTATATTATGACGGCATTTTTGTTCATTATGCACGGACTACAAATGCTGATTTTTATCGGTGCGTTTGGTGACAAGATCAGCATGAGCCGTTGGGAAAAATGGTCGATTCTGGTATTTGGAGTCTTCGCGCTGCTCGATATCCGCCGCAAACACATGACGTAAGTTAACGGCATAAAGAAAGCAACATAGGAAAAGCCGCTTCAAGTTCACACGATAGGCGGCTTTTTTATCCCCGAATCACAGCCCCATATAGCTTTTTACGCCATTTAAGAACATTTGCGTTGAGATCATAACTAGCAATAATCCCATCAAACGCTCGACCGCTTTTAAACCACGTTCACCCAGCACTTTGTGGAAGAAACCGTAGAACATCAAAATGATGAAAGTAGCGCCCCACGCGAGCAGTACAGAGGCTGACAGCTCAAGGAGTTTGTCAGGGTGCTGAGTCGAAAGAAGCAGTAAGGCCGCAATCACTGAAGGACCCGCGATCATCGGAATTGCCATCGGTACGATGAAGGGCTCTTCCCCCGCTGCTAATCCAGTAATGCTACCTGCACTAGGGAAAATCATTTTAATCGAGATGATGAAGAGAATGATACCGCCAGAAATGCTGAGAGTTTCCGGTTGAACGTGCAAAAAACCCATGATGTTTTTGCCAGCAAACAGGAACAACATCAAAATGATCAACGCAAAACAGAGTTCGCGCACGAGCACAACACGGCGACGTTTGGGATCAAGATGTTTTAAGATGGAGAGCATGACCGGCAGGTTGCCAAGCGGGTCCATGATCAAAAAAAGCATGGTCGCCGCCGATAAAATATCCATCTCTCACTACTCACATCGATTTAAAGTGGCAGCAGTATATCAGCCCAGTCATGAGATTTCGATGCTCCTGAAAGTAACGATATAGATGAAGCGATAATGTTTACAAGGCCACCGAGGCAGAGATTAACGCTTGCGCTAATAAATAGCTGCCAGAAATAAGATAGCGCCCACAAGGCAATGGCCTGCGGTAATCGTGAATGGCTAACAAACTGGCCGAGAGCATCAACACCAGACAGCCAACAAACCCGGCAAAGGCCGGCACTGTTTGCGTCTGCAGCCACAACTCTCCCGCCGCCCACGCCAACTGAACTAACATCATACCCATAATGGTTACGGGAAAGATCAAGGTGTCAATTTGCGGCAGCAATAGGAAAAAAGCCACAATACTGGTCGCAATCAAAAGGGCAGGTAGCCACCACACCATAGTGTCAGAAAGTTGCGCCCAGAAGGCTTTACTGTACATCAACTGTGCGACAAGAAAGCTAGCAAAACAGAGTTTTGAGTAGCGTTGCAACAGATGCAATGTGTCCGCGATTGCGGAAATAAGCAGACCGAGCGTGACCCATAAGATAGGAGAAGTGAGCTGCGTGGTATGGTTTAGAACTATCGCCACCAATAACAGCATACTGAGTGTCTTAAACATTACCGCTTGCTTGATTTTGTTACTTTCAACAGCCGAAATACTAATGAATCCAGACAAAGCAACGGAGAGCCAACTCCACATCTCATTTCCCCTTTAAAAATCTGCGGTCAGTGTAGGCATGTCATCATTGAAGTCCAGCAGATGAACGCAAAAATTGGATCTTGCTAGCGAATCGGAACGTTGGCTTTATTCAACAACAAAGAGTGCGAAAACAATCAAAGCTCACTCTTTACTCACTAACCCTCACTTTCAATCACCACAATTCCACCAAGAGACATTCCACTCATTTACAATACACAAAC
>NZ_CAWNHY010000200.1:0-2475 GCF_963874335.1 Vibrio sp. V10_P2A27P122
CAAAAACATTATATTTTCTTTATGAATAACTTGCATGAAACATTGGCACGTAAGGGATTAATAAGAAATATACACGCTTCAAAAAGGAGCACGACTCTGGTTTTTTGCATATACATTAGGGCATGGTATGGCAAAGTTAAGGAATGGACTAACTGTAAAAGAGGCGGCGAACGCAAAGCCAAAAGATAAACCATACAGGCTAAGTGATGGTGGTGGCTTGTATCTTCTCGTTCGCGTTAGCGGCTTTAAAGCTTGGGAGTGTAGATACATCAAGCCGTCAAACGGTAAGCCCACTTTCGCAGGTCTTGGATCTTATCCTGACATATCTCTTTCCGAAGCAAGAGACAAGGCTCTCGGTATAAAACGCATGGTTTCAGAAGGGATAGATCCTCAACTTCTTAAGGCGGAAAACAAAGCTAGGTCCACCAGCGAAATGGAATGCACATTTAGAGCAGTTGCTGATCTATGGATGGACACAAAGAGGCACAAGCTTAAAGAGAAAACCATAGAGGGAAACTGGCGAAAGCTAGAGCTTTATGCGTTCCCGATGATCGGAAAGATACCAGTATCAAAAATCACGGCACCAATGGCTATTGCTGCATTAAAGCCGGTGGAGAAAACTGGCCAGCTTGAAACAGTCAAGCGAACTGCGCAGCTCATGAATGAAGTAATGACATATGCGGTTAACGCCGGGTTAGTTCACTCAAACCCATTAACAGGAATTAGGGAAGTATTTCGAAGCCCGCAAGTTAAGCATATGGACGCACTTTCACCAGAAGAGCTACCAGAGCTGCTAATGACTGTTGGCGCTGCCAATATGGCTATAACAACAAAATGCTTAATAGAGTGGCAACTGCACACCATGACACGGCCAAACGAGGCAGCTGGCGCTAAGTGGTGCGAAATCGATTTTGATAAACAGCTTTGGATTATTCCACCAGAGCGAATGAAGATGAAGCGAGTGCATGAAATACCGCTCACTCCTCAAATGATGAACATCCTTGATGTATTAAAGCCATTTAGTGGTCATAGGGAGTATATATTTCCGTCCATCCGCGACCCAAAAAGGCCAACGGATGCGGAAAGCATTAATAAGGCATTATCTAGAATTGGATTTAAAGGAAGAACCACAGCGCACGGGTTACGCGCGCTGGCATCAACCACGCTAAATGAGCAAGGTTTTGATTCTGATATCATAGAGACGTCACTTGCTCACGTAGAGCGAAATGCGATTAGGAAGGCTTACAATAGGGCTACTTATTTGGAGAGAAGAAGAGTTTTAATGTGCTGGTGGAGTGATCACATAGAAAAAGCAAGTTTTGGTTCTGTTTCGGTTACGAGCTTTAAAGCTTTAAGAAGGGATTAAGCGATTAGTTTTTGGTGGTTTCTATCATCGATGCGTTTTTCCAGCCATTCGTTAACTTCTGATTCAAGCCATCCAACGCTTCGCTCCCCAAGTGATAACTGCTTGGGGAATTTGTTTGATTCAGTTAGCCTGTAGATCGTTGACTTGGAAAGGCCAGTAAGCTCGATAACTTCTTTAAGTCTGATTACTTTCAATTTATCACTCCTTACTCTGATTTTAAAAAACACAGACATTTAACAATTTTGAATGATGATTGGAATTCTTTTTGAAATAATATTGGAATAGAGAAAAATTGCTGATTGCATGCTTTTGACTTCAATGCGTCTGGTATCGCGTCGCCTAGATTCTTCTATCTCTTGCTTGACGTGGCAGCATAGCGAGGTTTTTTTAAATTTAGCTGGCAAGTCCATGTTCATAAAACCTCTCCATTGATTAAAATCTTTCCGTCCATAGTGGATTTAACAGCAACGCCAAAATTAGTACAAAACCAAATAGATGGACGATCCATTCTTGCATTCGCCCATTCAGCTAGTTCTTTGACGCCTTTTTCAGTAAGGAAAGCCATGCCAATGGAAACTCCATAATCAACATTGCCTTTATTTACCTCTCTGTCAATTGCTCTTATGCATACCTTCTTAGGCTGACCTGTCCAACACATAAGGCGATCAATTACAGATCGCCCATTAAAATTTTTATTTGCGTTTAATCCAACGCAGATTATTACCTGATACATTGATATGTCTTTAGTTGCCATCTTTATTGAACCTCTCGATATCAATATTTTTTGGCATAACCTCGTCAGGCTCTCGCTTGTGCTTTTCACAATAATATTTAGGGCCACCAGAGAAAGGTCTGTAGATGGTAATAAAAGCTAAGCCACCACAAGATTCGCACAATCTATTCGTTGCCATTTGTCTTATCACTCCCTATTCTGATTTTAAGAAAGTGCCAGCCATTTTCCTTTTCCATTCTGGCCACTCTTTAGTTTTTTCTTTACATTTATCGCAGTGGTCTGAAAGCATTTCTTTTCTTAATGTTATAGCGTCATCCATTCCTAATACGCCAGACTTAACAATTCCAACAATGTCATCTTCAGTAACCATTTCAAC
>NZ_CAWNHY010000201.1:0-2449 GCF_963874335.1 Vibrio sp. V10_P2A27P122
ATTACTTAAATAGTTTTTATTTACCACTTCATTTTCAATATATTTATTTTTACAACCTTCAATTGAAGCATTATCTTTATGTTGATCAACTGATATTTCAAAACAATAAATGTTAAATCTTTTAAAATTTAAAGACTTAAATCTCTTTAATTCCCACACTAACACAATGCGCAAAAGAGTAGTCGAAAAACTCATATTAGGAGCTTTCTTAACCTTAACTAAGTAACCATTTCTACGAAGAAGCTTTACAGCATTATAACGTTGATGAATTAAGCCTAGATGATGAGTTTTCCTAAAAACCTTACTAACTTTTAAATTATTAAAACACCAATCCAAGGCTTTCAAGTATGGTCGTTGATAAACTTTATCATGTAAATATTTAGATGCTGTACCTCTTTGACCTACTTTTTCATCCATCTCCTTAAGTTGCATTATCAATTTTTTTGACAAGTGTAATGAAGCTTGGTCTGTTTTGATGAAATTTCTAGAGAGTTGAAAGCAAGCATAATTATGCTGATTGTAGAAATAGCCACAAAAAATAGATGTAACCAATGATACAACACTAAGAGAGAATGCAAGCAAAAACACATCATTTGTAAAGCCAAGAATAAGAAAGCTAGTAGTAAAAAGGGTACTTACAAAGCTAACCTTAAATGCCAAATTGATAAATGACACATATTTCAATTTAGCTTCTTTATTGGAAGATTTCTCTTTTTTTCCCATTAAGCTCATATAAATCCTATATTAGTTGTTACTATATCTTATGATTTGTGCTTATAACGCCCAATTAAGGTGTGAGCCACGTTACCACCACACTTAACTTGAACGCCGTAAACACTAAACTAGACCCAAACCAAAAATGCCAAGCGTGGGGAATCACTCTTAAATTGTTTGTTATGTGCGTAACTCGCTCAGGAACACCTTTGCTTTTTTAGGGCTTGTTATTCTTACAAATTTAATATGACTATACTTAGGATCGTTAAGTAGTTCTGTGTAGCGAGACCGATTTTTACTGTACGTTTTCAGCGTCCAAAGAATGATAGAGTCTTTGCTAAGAAAAGACTTTCTGAACGACTCAACATTACCTGTTTTATCCCATAATTCCTGCTTGGTCACTGTACGAACTAAAGCCCTTTTCACAGCTTGAAACAACGTCCTTACAAAGGAGTAATCAACCCAAACAATGGTATCTACTCTGTTCCATTTTATTTCAGCAGTTCGGTTGTAGTTACCATCAAGAACCCAATGCTCGGCGCTTAACCTGTCAGCTAAATTAGCAAAGAACTCTTCATCTGAAGATTCTTGCCAATTGGGCTTCCAGAATATGGCATCCATTTCAACATAAGGGTACTTTAACTCACTCGCAAGCAGGCGACTGAAAGTACTTTTTCCACTACCACTAGTGCCTATTACATTGATTCTTTTCATCGCCTGACCTGATTTTTTGCCTTAGCACATAACGCCGCATTAAGGTGTGAACAACGCTACCACAAAACTTAACCTTACCACTGTAAACACTGAACTCAACGATGGAATGAAAAATGCCAAGCGTTGAGAATCACTCTTAAATGCTTTGTTAGCCCGTTACTTTCTGTTTCGTTTGATCCTATCGTATGAATAACTTCCAACGATACCTGCAAAACTTGCTTGCACCAACCAAACTATAATATCGATGATTCGACTTGTAATCATTGGGAAGTATGGGGTTATCAGGTTAAGTAAATGCTCGCCAACACCAGATAAATAAATCACAGGTGTTACATACAAGGCTGTAGCTAAGATGGTACCAACCATGAATGTTGCCACCAACTTTTTAGCAAGTGGAACATTCTGTTCAATTAGCGAACGGTTCTTATTCATCCACAAAGCTAAGACGGTGCGTATTACCCCGAAAGCTACAATTATTGTTAAATATAACGTTACAGTGCTAGGACTAGTCAGTTCGTTGAGTCTTTCAGTGATATCCGATTCTAGAACTATAGCTAACAGCATATTAAATAGAACTAGGGATACACCTAAAATACTAATAACTCGACGAGCTAGATCCCAGTTTTTAAGATATCGACGACTATCTTGTTCACTAACATCTTTTCTTCGAGGAGTGTATTTCTTAGTTCTTTTCTTTTTATTTCGACTCATTCCAAGTTTTACTCCTGCGGGCTAACGCCCGGCTAAGGGGTTGACAACGCACCGCCGAACTCAAAAAATACACCTAAACACTGAACTTCAATTTTGTACTGAAAGTCGCCAAGCGTTGGCAATCCCTCTTGAGCCGTTTGTTATACGCGTGCTTCCGACCACACTGCAAATTCGTTACCGCTTGGCTCAATAAAATGGAAACGACAGCCTCCGGGAAAATCAAAAATTGGGCGAATAATTTGACCACCGCTATTCTGGACTTTGGCTAAAGTTGCTTCTATGTTTGAGCTATAAAAGATAAGAAGTGCAC
>NZ_CAWNHY010000202.1:0-2447 GCF_963874335.1 Vibrio sp. V10_P2A27P122
CGCTTAAGGGGCAGCCAACACTACTACCAACTTTCCGCATAACACCGTAATCACCAAAACCAACGCATAGTAAAAATGCCACGCGTTGGCAGTCCCTCTTGAAGCGTTTGTTATGTAACAATTCCTAGCCGTTCTAAATAGTCACGATGATTAAGAACTATCGTTGCTATTCCCAAAAACTTATAAATCTGCTTAGCTCGATGATAAAGTTTCTTGTCTTTAGTAACAAAGTAGTCTGCTTCACTTGCATAGATTATGTGCTCAATATCATGTGCACTGCTTTTTATTGTTCGTTCTTTATTATCGACTCTGTAGGACAGTAGATCCAACATACCAAACAAGGTATAAACTGCATGAAGAAGTTCGCCTCGCCCTTCGTATTCCTTAATACTTGCTTTATTTCTAAATGATGAATGTGTATAGAACAAGAGTTCACTAAAGTCTTCATCACTTAATGACTCAAAAATGTCATTATTGTTACCGATAACTTTCTTGTGAAGTTCAGTGTCATACTTATCTAGGAATAGAGCTCTTTCCTTAGACGAGAGTAACTTCAAGCTCTCAACAGCATCTGTACTTCCTGGATAAGAGTTCACTCTAACCAAACCATAATGAGGTTCTTCTTTTGCGAAAAAGTGTCCTTTTTCATTAGGGAGTAGCACCAGATTCCCAGTTAACTCTGTTATTCTGGCTAATAATCGGTGCACATCACTATTAGTACTTGTTTTATTTATCTCTTCTAAATGAGATGGGCTATAGCAAATATCTACGCTGTTCTTTAATCTATTTATTTCTTCATATACTGATGCTTGTTCGTCATAGTCAGACAACATATTTTGATCAAAGTAAACGACTTTTCTTTCAGGTGAATACTTTTTGTAAGCAAACTGGCTCCCCTTACTTCTCTTCAACGATGTAAGAATCTCATCTTGATACTGAGTTTTCTTCCACGTATGTAGATCTACCTCTAAAGCTTGTAAATCAATTTTTTTCTGATTTGCTACATTCCTAAGCAATCCATCATAAAACACGTAGTCATAACAGGATGCGCAACTATAACAGGGGGCGACTGGTGCTCCAGGCAGAGACCAAATCTCTTGATACCAAGGCATTAGCTCAACCAACTGCTTTCTCTGTAAAATTTTATTTAGTATATTTTCTTGTAGCCTACTGATTACATAAGCTTTTTCACAATTATTCATGATAATCCTTAAACCTGATCTACATATTGTTTCATAACGCCCTGTTAAGGGGTGAGCAACGCAATACCGATGCCGCCGCATACCACCTTAAACACTAAAATCAACGCATAGTGAAAATGCCACGCGTTGCGAATCCCTCTTAAACAGATTGTTAGCAATATATTTACAGCTTGCCGTTATCTCTTAGGTAATTTATCAACTCCAACAAGTCTATTAGTTTATAAGTTTCAGTTGATTCATCAAAAAAGCCTATGCGCTCTTTATGCTTTAATGAAAAATCTTCACTAAATTCCTTTTGGACTCCATTTTCGCGAATAATATCAAATGCTCGATCAATACAACGAAGTTTCACTTCATCGCTAGCGTTTGGAGAAATTTTAAGGTCGAAAGAATCATAACCCGAACGGAATTTAACACCAAAATCAGCATCAATTGTTTTGATACTCTCACTGCCGCTGATCCTTTTATAAGTTTTACCTTTAACATCTCGACTTAGTGCCAATAACTGAGTCTTGAGTGCATCATAAACAGCGTTAGTCAATAAACCAGTTGCGATAGCATGAACGAGTGCAGGAGATAACATTACAAAAATCTGGCTAACGAAATCAGATAGTGAAGCTTCGAGCCTTCCAGAACGATCATAAGTATTAAGCGACAAACCATGTAAATTAAGACTCTCTGTAGATTCGTTTATGGTCGAATCGTCAATTATATCCTTGAAATAAATTAATTTTAGTTCCACTAAACTTCCTCTTATATTGCTAACGCCCTGTTAAGGGGTGAGCAACGCAATACCGAAGCTGCCGCAGACCACCTTAAACACTAAAATCAACGCATAGTAAAAAATGCCACGCGTTGCGAATCCCTCTTGAACAGTTTGTTATACAACTTGGATTCAAGTACGAAGTGCGACACCTCTGAACATAAAAACAGTGAGATGCGATAATCATGAACTTTGCTCCCGCCAAGAAGTAAAAAACATGAAATACACGCACCTCACTGAGAACGAAAGGTATATGATTTCTGCACTCAGAAAGCAAGGAATTAGTACCGCTAAAATAGCTAAACAACTGGGTCGTCACAAAGCGACTATCTATCGAGAAATTGAACGCAATTCCCGATACAACAGACACTTTAAAAGGTACTCCTATCAGGCGTGGAGAGCCCAACAAATGGCTCGCAACAGGCTGAGCCGCTCGCGCAGAAATAAGCGTTACAGCGAAATCGACTTCAGGTTACCTGAAG
>NZ_CAWNHY010000203.1:0-2442 GCF_963874335.1 Vibrio sp. V10_P2A27P122
CCTAAGGGGCTGGCAACGCATACCACCAAACTCAACCTCAACACCGTAACCACAGCGACTCATTGGGACTGGAAACGCCACGCGTTGGCTGTCCCTCTTGAGGCGTTTGTTATGCATGTGCCACAACACGAGCCATATGGTAAACGTCAACGTAGCTGCCATTTCTGAATGCATAAGCTTTCGACTCACCTTCAATTACAAAGCCGAATTTCTTGTACAAGTTAATCGCTCGTTCGTTATCCACATAGACCGTCAATTCGATTCGTTTCACATTCAGCCAGTTATCCGCTAAATCGATGACCGTTTTCAGTAAAGCACTACCAACACCTAAACCTTGAACATTGTCTTTGACGCCCATACCGAACGTACCGACGTGACGACGTCGCGGATTGATACATAGCTCAAAGCCCAAATTACCTACTACTTCACCGTCCATTACTGCCACATATGCATAAACGTGCTCTGGAATATTCTGGAAACGTTTTTCCCACATATCTGAGGATGGAAGCGGAAGTTGTAATGTGCCGGTGTAGGCATTTGGGCACTCATAAATTCCTTTTATCGCTTTAGCATCTGATGGCTCTGCTCGCCTGACTTCAACAACCATAGTTCCTCTTTTCTAAAAAATGCATAACGCCCGCCTAAGGGGCTGGCAACGCATAACACCAAACTTAAACACAACAACCGTAACCACCGCGGCTCATTGGGACTGGAAACGCCACGCGTTGACAGTCCCTCTTGAGGCGTTTGTTATGTTTAAAGCCAAACAAGTCCACTATATGGCTTGCTTTTACGTGTCTCAAGCCTACTATTTAACGACCCAACATGAATTTCCAATTTGTGACCATCGGGATCCAAAATATATATCGACTGCCCTTCACTAATATTTTGTTTCCAAATTTCGATATCAAAGGAAATTAGACGTGACGAGAAAAGCTCGAAATTTTCAGAACAGATGTCGAAGGCAATATGAGTATAATCAGTTTTGGGGCATGGTGAGTCACAAGATAAACAAAGCCATACATCTCCTATAGAAATGTATGCACCACTATCCCATTTAACATGCCCAGTAAAACCCAAAGTATCGATATAGAACTTAACTGAACGTTCCAAGTCACTGACTGCTAAAGTGATATGATTTAATCCTGAAATCAACGTATTACCTCATTAAACATAACGCCCGCCTAAGGGGCTGGCAACGCATAACACTAAACTCAAACACAACTACTGCAACCACCGCAGCTCATTGGGACTGGAAACGCCACGCGTTGACAGTCCCTCTTGAGGCGTTTGTTATATTGGAGACGACATACTTAAATTTTGCTTGTTATTACCAAAGTAATCAGCGTCGATAAAACACCCACAACAATACTAATTATTGCAGTAAACACCCTTTCGATTCGCTTTGTATTCAACTCATCAAAATAAAGCTGGGTTTTAGCTGTCATAGTGAAAATTTTATCTGCATATCCAGCTTTACCACTTGGATTATTGAAATTATTAACCTTTTCTTCACCCGACGCTTTTGCGTAAAGTATTGATGCAAGTAGACGTTCTTTATATGGTTCTCCTGATGAACTGTGAACCTCACAAGCTACATATCCACTTACAACAAGACTAGCTAATGGAAAATAATCGCGATAATCACCATATTTGGATTCTATAACTGATTTAAGGTCTTCCAAGCTAGCTTCACGGCTAATTAATATGGTTTTAAGTAACTTATGACTACTTAATTTCAAAAACTACTCCTTAGCTGAGAAACAATATAACGCCCGCCTAAGGGGCTGACAACGCATAACACAAAACTCAAACACACCAACCGTAACCACTGCGGCTCAATGGGACTGGAAACGCCGCGCGTTGACAGTCCCTCTTGAGGCGTTTGTTAGGTGAATTTACTCGTACACCTGCCCATTGTGTTTCAACCAACCATGAGCATGACGATTTTGAGGATCTTTATGAGTCCAGTGAAGAACCCCACCCTTTTTGTTCCATTCGTATTCACCATAAAACTCAACACTATCGCCAACTTTCAAGTTCGGAATTCTTGGTGCTAAGTCGATGTTATGCGCAACTAACAATGTTTGTCCGCTATTGAGCTTTAAGATGAATTTTTGGTGTCTTGAACCATCATTGTCATCAGGCAGCACTTTCGATACCTGTCCAAGTCCTTGGACCTGTAAATCACTTTGCTGCGATTGATAAGCTTGTTGTAAAACGGCGTCATTGGCATACAAGCTAACCGAAAAACAGCTTGTGAGAACGAGCCAAAAAGCTAAAAACCATTTCATAAAACTGTCCTTGTTCAATCTACTGACCATTCACCTAACGCCCGCTTAAGGGGCAGCCAACGCTACTACTAAGCTTCCGCATAACACCGAAATCACAAAAAACAACGCATAGTAAAAATGCCACGCGTTGGCTGTCCCTCTTGAAGCG
>NZ_CAWNHY010000204.1:0-2396 GCF_963874335.1 Vibrio sp. V10_P2A27P122
GGATAGCTCAGTCGGTAGAGCAGAGGATTGAAAATCCTCGTGTCGGTGGTTCGATTCCGCCTCCGGGCACCACAATTTCTAAATTGTTGGTGCCTAGCACAGACAATAAAATTAAAGATAAAAATGTGCCGACTTAGCTCAGTAGGTAGAGCAACTGACTTGTAATCAGTAGGTCACCAGTTCGACTCCGGTAGTCGGCACCATTCTTTAAAACCTGTTCCCCCTTAGTTCAGTCGGTAGAACGGCGGACTGTTAATCCGTATGTCGCAAGTTCAAGTCTTGCAGGGGGAGCCACTTTTCATCAATGAGCACTGCTTATTGATTCGGCGCCGACTTAGCTCAGTAGGTAGAGCAACTGACTTGTAATCAGTAGGTCACCAGTTCGATTCCGGTAGTCGGCACCATTTATCTGCATAAGATAAGCAAACATTCTGTTCCCCCTTAGTTCAGTCGGTAGAACGGCGGACTGTTAATCCGTATGTCGCAAGTTCAAGTCTTGCAGGGGGAGCCACTTTCTAAAGCCAAGTTTTCAAACTTGGCTTTTTTTGTGTCTTGCGTATGCTCATAATAAAAAGAGCCAGTTTGCACCAGCTCAATCGATTGGAACGTTCGCGGTAATTCACGATAGCCGGTTACTTAAAACCCTTCTCTTTCTTAATCAAATCGTACGCATTTTGGATCTCTTGCGATTTTTCTTTCGCAACGTTCATCATCTCTGGTGGTAAGCCTTTGGCCATCAATTTATCTGGGTGATGCTCATTCATCAATTTGCGATAGGCACGTTTAATCTCTTTAGCATCCGCATCTTTACTCACGCCTAACACATCGTAAGCATCAGTGAGGCGTTCAGCTTGCGCGGCTTGTTGCCACTGCCCAGATTGCTGGTAGCCTTGTTGTTGGCCACCAAAATTTCCGCCTTGTTGAAAACGAAAGGCCGCTTCTTGCATACGCAAGCGTCTTTCCAGTTGATCGGATGAGAAACCCAAACTACAAGCGATTTTGTGCAGTACATTGCGCTCGCTAGGGTGAACATCCCCATCGGCAAACGCGGCTGATATTTGCAATTCGAGGAAAAATTGCAACAAGTCAAAGCGTCCACCCGTCGAAAGGCGCACACGCTCCAACACTTCCTCTAAAGGAAAACCACTCTCTTTCCCCTCACGAAACGCATCTTGAGCCGCTTTACGTTGCTCACCATGTAAGTTCATACGCTCCATCATGATGGTAGCTAGCTGGATCTCTTCTTTGGTGACTTGCCCTTTCGCTTTAGCAACATGGCCCATGACCGAGAAAGCGGCTTTAAAAAATTCGTCTTGTCGCTCAGTTTGGCTTGGCCCAGAACCAAATGAGCTAGTTTTAAACCCCGCTTGATTCAAACGACGAGCTTTATCAAATTGATGCCCGAGAAACAAGCCAAAAAATGCGCCAAACGGTCCTCCAAATAAGAAGCCAAAAAAAGCGCCAAGAATTTTGCCAAAAATATGCATTATGTGCTCTCAATCTATGAATTTTTCAGGAGTAAAGCGGTCTGATAGTGCCGGGAGCTTCAATTTCCTTTATGATAAGAAACGTTTTATTTTACATTCGGCCATCCATCTTCCGAATCAATCAAGTTCAAACAGGATAGTACAACTCGATGTCATGTTTTTCCCGCACCTTGTTAGCCGCTTCAATTAGCGCAGCTCTTTTTGTGCCACAGACTCAAGCAGAAGCTATGTTAGACAATAGTGTGCAGGAAATGCCCGCTATAGATCAATGTTTGATCAACGAACCTGAAGCAGAAAACTCAAGTCAGCAACCGATTAATGTCGAGGCTGATACGCTAGAAGCCGTGAACGGTGAACGCGCAAACTACTCAGGCAATGTGGTCGTTGTTCAAGGTAAAAAACGCATTCTAGCGGATACCGTTACCCTGCATCAGAAAGATAATATTGTAGTTGCACAAGGTAATGTCAACTTCAGTGACGGTGAAGTAAGGACCATTTCTGATAAAGCCACCAACAATCTTAATACGGATTTAATGACATTAGAGAACACAAAATATCAATTTTTGTGTGAACCAGGCCGTGGTGAAGCTGTGTATATTTCCAAAACGGGTAAGGCCGTTTATGAGATAGAAGATGGTTCGATTACCTCTTGCCCTGAAGGCAATAATGCATGGCGATTGAAAGCATCCAGCATTGATATTGACCAAAATGAAGAGCAAGCCACTTTTTATAATCCGCGCTTCGAGATTCAAAATATTCCGATTTTTTATCTGCCATTTCTTACGGTGCCGATTGGCGACACACGTAAAACGGGATTTTTATACCCTACCGTTTCTTACGGTTCTAGCGATGGTTTTGAAGCCCAAATTCCTATTTATTGGAACTTAGCGCCAAACTATGACCTAGAAA
>NZ_CAWNHY010000205.1:0-2389 GCF_963874335.1 Vibrio sp. V10_P2A27P122
AATTGAGAGTCGTGGTTGCGTGCTTCACACCTTAATTGGGCGTTATGCAACTCAGATAAATTTAGGGGTTCAATCTTTTGGGATTTCTCCGGCCATTCGTTTTGAGCTGTCGGCAAATGAGCATTGTTGCCTTCAAATTCATGGTTAACTCAAACCGTAAAACAGACAAATTTCTTTGTTTGCCTCAATCAGTTTTAGCGCCGGTGCGTTGTGAATTTTGCGCGTGCAAAGTGTGGAAAGGGCAAGTTATTCGATGATTTCGTATTTGTTGAAAGACTTGCTGGTTGAGTTTTCCTGATTCAAAAGCTTGGTTTGTTGTTGAAAGGTGGACTTTGTTTTGGCGGCTCATTTATCACAGTTCTTGCTTGGGTTGATTCTTGAATCACTTGACCTTTGCAATTGCGGCTTTCGGTCGTGTAAAGTCGGTTTATCTCTTTGAATTTGCATAACAAACGGCTCAAGAGGGATTGCCAACGCTTGGCGACTTTAGTGCAAAATTGAAGTTCAGTGTTTACAGTGTGTTTTTTGAGTTCGGCTATGCGTTGTCAACCCCTTAGCCGGGCGTTATGCCTCTTTTGTAAACCTCTAGCAATTACTTAAATTAAGGTCTAAAATTAGGTCTGATTTTAATGCTTATATGGTGAAGTTATGAGACAGGTACTAGCGAATTGCTCTGCCAGTATTTCAGAGTTAAAGAAAAATCCAACTGCTCTTTTGAACGAGGCTGATGGTTCAGCTATTGCGATCCTTAACCACAACAAACCCGCAGCTTACCTTGTACCGGCTGAAACTTACGAGTATCTGATGGATATGCTTGATGATTATGAGCTTTCCCAAATAGTAGATAGTCGTCGTGGTGATTTGTCGCAAGCTGTGGAAATCAATATTGATGACTTATAAGTTAAAGTTTTTGCCTGTAGCCCAAAAGGAGTGGAGTAAGCTAGCGCCAACGATTCAGAGTCAATTTAAAAAGAAACTCAAAGAAAGGCTAGAAAACCCCCACGTCCCATCATCAAAATTACGAGGTTATGATTCTGTTTACAAAATCAAACTTCGTACATCTGGTTATCGTTTGGCTTATGAAGTCATCGATAATGAAGTTGTCGTTTATGTACTCGCTGTTGGTAAACGAGATAAAGACGCTGTTTATAAGAAGCTGGCTTCACGCTTCAGCTAGCGGCATAACAAACGCTTCAAGAGGGACAGCCAACGCGTGGCATTTTTACTATGCGTTGGTTTTTGTGATTATGGTGTTATGCGGAAAGTTAGTAGTAGCGTTGGCTGCCCCTTAAGCGGGCGTTAGGGCAACAAATGGAGTTATCATGTCGGAAAAAGAATTAACTGAGAAATATTATTCAGATTATGACTCTTTTAGTGAATATAGGAGCCAGTTAATTGAAGGAGAGGGAAAAGTATCCGAAGGGTTAGATAAAGCTGTATTGGCAATAGCTAGTGCTGGTTTAGGCTTAACGTTTACTCTCTTTGATAAGCTATATGTTAAAGGTAATACAGAAAGTGTCATTTTTGCACAAGCAAGTTGGGGTTTCCTTGTTCTTTCTGTTTTCTTTGTCTTAGCAAGCTTACTAATTTCTGGTCATTTATATTATTCGAATCGAAAAGAAGTTGATAAAATTTTAAAAAACAGAGCCGATATTATAGTTTCACTACAAAGTGGTGGGGATGAACATCCAGAGGCAATCGTTTTTACAGAAAAGAAAAGTTTTGATTTTTCCGCAAGGTTTTCACATTACTCTGGTGCAATTACTCTATTTTTAGGGATTGCATCATTCGGTATTTTTGTTTACAAAAATACCGCAGTGGAAAATGAACTCATGAAACAAAAACCTGCTGCTAAATGCGTATACGTTGTTCAAGATAGCGTTGATATATCGTTATTATCAACGCTTGTTGAACAAAAAATTAATAAAAAGGAGAGTGTAAAAAATGAAAACAGTAATTCCTCAGAGATCACAAGAGCCCCGAGAAACACCGAAACATGCAGTTCCACCGCCACCACCACCGCCATCAAGACCAGCTCCGAAAAGGTAGTTAAATTGCCCTAACAAAGCATTTAAGAGTGATTCCCAACGCTTGGCATTTTTCATTTCATCGTTGGGTTTCGTGTTTACGATGGTATGGTTGAGGTCAGTGGTAGCGTTGCTCACACCTTAATGCGGCGTTAGGCAAAGTGAGTTTTTATCAGCTAAAACGAGTTTGAATTGAACGGTAAATCCCATGCTCTCAGGCTTAAGTTAAGCAATAAATCGTTATCACATATTTGTTGTTTCTTGATCACGTTGGGTTGTTTATTGTTGTAAATTCAGCGGCAAAATAACCTTCAGCATCCAAACGTCCGCCGAGCATGCTACGCTCGTCACTTTTCTTCCAA
>NZ_CAWNHY010000206.1:0-2384 GCF_963874335.1 Vibrio sp. V10_P2A27P122
TCTTTGTTCTGCAATTAATATTACCCTTGGTCTGTATATGTTCTTAGAGGTCCATCACAGAATGATTTATATTGAAATTCGGCGAAAATAATAGTTTTTTAACAATGTTTATGCAGTGTTTATATTGTGAGTGTCATATTTATTACTGCTTTTTTTATGGATGTTCATTCAATTTAAATCTCACGCAGCACTACTCCATATAGGCTCGGTATTTTGGTTGGGAATTTTATGCACCAAAAACCCATCGATAATTCATCGAATGGGTTAAGAATATGCACTTGAAAAGGGTATATAGTTGAATATGAGTCGAAGAAATGGGCTGTGTTAACATAACTTTCTTAATAAAACTTGATCTCACGCAGGCTTTCTAATGTAGATGTTTTGTCTGAATTGGCGTAATAGAGGACGGAAAATGAGAGATGAAATAGCAGGCGATCTTAATTTGGTGATAAAGGAATATAGGCCGCGTTTTATTTAGTCACCAAAAGTGGTTATTTATCCCAGCCAATTGCTATAAAAAAATAGCCATCAAAACTAATGGTTATCTAACGACGTTGAAAGCCATCATTTCCTGATTTGGCTAACGTATCATGTTTAGAGTTGAGTAGCTGCGCAGCCAATGAGCCTAAGTCGGCCTGCCAATAAAAAAGCCGCAATCATGCGGCTTTTAAAGGGTGTGACGCGGTTTTCACCTACGACATATCGTATCGTTCATCAGTTTGGCGCTATAGCATCGCACCTAGGCTGAGAGATAGCATAATGAATACGCACAATATGCCTAACAGTGGTGCGACCCATTTCACCCAGCGAACATAAGGTACACGAGCAATTGCTAAGCCGCCCATCACTACCGCAGAGGTTGGCGTGATGAGGTTGACTATCCCTGAAGCCGATTGGTAAGCCGTGACGACAAGGTCGCGACCAACGCCTGCAAAGTCAGCCAATGGCGCCATGATGGGCATGGTTAATACCGCAAGGCCAGAAGACGAAGGTACAAGGAAAGAGAGAAGAATTTCCAGTAAATACATTACGTTAATGAAAATGACGGATGAAAGGCCAGTAACCATTTGCTCGGCTGAGAACAAAATAGTGTCGGTGATCATCCCGCGGTCCATGATCACCACAATGCCGCGTGCGATACCAATGATCAGCGCTACGCCTAATAGGTCTCGTGCACCATCAATAAAGCTGGTGGTGAATTCCTCTTCACTCATACGAGCAATTAAACCGATAATGATGGTTGCACCCAAGAACATCGCTGAGATCTCAGCCATCCACCATCCAGCAACAGATACCCCATAAATCATCACGCCAAAAGCGGCCGCGAAAATGGTCAAAATAACTTTGCGGGTGGCGGTGAATTCGAGTTTCTCTCCACTTTGGTTGCCAAGGAAGTGAGCTTTGTTCTCTTCGTACTTGTCGTACACAATCGATTTGCTTTGATCTGCTTGCACCATTTTCGCGTAGCGCATCACGTACAGTACACAGATAACCCAACCGACAGCTAACATTGCTAAGCGCAACATGATGCCATCAGTAAACGGAATGCCCGCTGCGTTGGCCGCAATTACGGTGGCAAACGGGTTGATAGTGGAGCCCAGCGTACCGATACCCGCGCCAAGCAGTACGGTAGCGGCGGCAACCAGTGGGTCAAAACGAGCGGCCATCATCACAGGTACGAGTAAGGTGTAGAAAGGTAAGGATTCTTCCGCCATACCGTAAATCGTACCGCCTGCGGCAAACAGCGCCATCAGGATGGGTATCATCAACTCTTCACGCCCTTCAAGCCGCGCTGTTACGCGTTCAATGCCCGCATCAATCGCACCTGTTTTGGTCACTAGGCCCAAAAAGCCACCAATGACCAAAATGAACAGAGACACGTCAATCGCGGCAGCTTCGTAGCTGTTGTGGTCATAAAAGCCGTCAATCGGTGCCATCAACACATCGATCACCCCTTGTGGGTTACCTTCTGCGTGTTGATAAGTTCCCGCAATAGGCACTTCTTTGCCCAGTTCTTCATTCATGGTGCGCTGATACTGACCGGCAGGCACAATCCAGGTTAAAAGGGCCACAAGAGCAATTAGAATGAAAAGGATGGTGTAAGCGGAAGGAAACTTAAAGTTAGCAAAGAAGCCACCTTTAGGTTCCGTGGATACAGTTTGGGTTGTCATAGCGATCTCCTTACACTCAGAGAACAACGAGATTCTGAGTGTGTTCAGCGGCTAATGTTCTTCAGTCTTCCAGCCCATTAAAATATTATCTATTAGGGGTGAAAGAATAAAAAGTTATTGGAACTTCAATTAAATACGTTAAATGAAAAGTTTTAATTATTATTAAGTGAACATAAATGCTCACTTGCTCAGATATCTGTATAAATTCTAAGG
>NZ_CAWNHY010000207.1:0-2378 GCF_963874335.1 Vibrio sp. V10_P2A27P122
CACTTGTTCATGGCTTAATGTATAGAGGAAGTAGCTTTGGTCTTTGTTGTTGTCCAAGCCGCGCAGCATTTGTGGTTTGTCATCACCTTCAGGGAAGGTGCGTCGAACATAATGGCCCATGGCGATATAATCTGCATCTAGCACTTCATCTGCAAACTCTAAAAAGGCTTTAAACTTGATTTCTTTGTTACAAAGAATGTCTGGGTTGGGAGTTCGCCCTGCTTTATATTCCTCAAGGAAATATTCAAATACGTTGTCCCAATATTCGGCGGCAAAATTAATGGTATGAAGAGGGATGTCTAACTTATCGCACACGGCTTGTGCATCGGCTAAATCTTCCGCCGCTGTACAATATTCCTCGTTATCATCTTCTTCCCAGTTCTTCATGAACAGGCCTTCGACTTGATAACCTTGCTCTTTGAGAAGATACGCCGAAACGGAGGAGTCAACACCACCGGACATGCCGACGATGACTTTCTTTTGGCTGTTTGCGCTGCGGTTGTCTGACATTACTTAATACCACTCAATTGACTTGGTCGCAGATTCTAGCAGAAAGATTTTCGTCGCGACAGATCCGAGACAGCAATCACACTTCTATCTGGTTTAATTGGCGTCGTATCTGTCAATGTCAGCAGAAATTAGTTTTAGAATTCTACAATGGCTTATGGCATAGTGCGTGCCATTTTAAAGCGTAATAAAAGGCCACAAAATGCAAGATGACAATCAGATTATGGATGACGCGTTCCTCATCGAAACAGTAGAGAATCAACTCGCGGACGGAAATCCGTTAAAGGTCAAAGAAACCTTGATGCGCTTGATGATGACAGGTCACTCAAGGGAGGATGCCGTTGCCTCTATTGCTTGTGCGCTTGCAATTGAGATTTTTGATGTGATGAAAAACGAAGGGCAATTTGACCTAAAACGCTATTCAGAGCATTTAGATAGGTTACCTGATCTCAGCTTTATGGAAGGTGAATAAAAATAATCAAGAGCAAACGTTTGCTATAATTGCCTTAGTTGCCGCGCTAATGGGTGCGCGGTAGAATCGCGCATCTTTTTCTCCTCTACTCAGACTGACGTTATGAAATTTCCTGGCCAACGCAAATCAAAGCATTACTTTCCTGTTCATGCACGTGACCCACTTGTTATCCAAGCACAAGAAAATAAAAAAATGTCACGTACACATATTATTGGTATTGACCAGACCTTGGTGGATATAGAAGCGAAAGTAAATACTGACCTCATCGAAAAATATGAGCTTAGTAAAGGCCATTCGTTAGTGATTGACGATCAGAAGGCCGAAGCGTTGTACACTGAGCTCAAACAAAATGGTCTGATTACTAACGAATATGCTGGGGGAACGATTGGCAACACATTACACAATTATTCGGTGCTGGCAGATGATCGCTCAACGTTGTTAGGTGTGATGAGTCAAGATATCAAAATTGGTAGCTACGGTTATCGTTATTTATGTAATACATCAAGTCGGATGGATCTGAATTATTTACAAGCGGTCGATGGAGCGATTGGGCGCTGCTTTGCCTTGATCACAGAGGATGGAGAAAGAACCTTTGCTATTAGTGAAGGGCAAATGAACCAACTTCGCGCAGAAAGTGTTCCAGAAAAAATATTTAAAAGTGCTTCAGCCTTAGTACTAACTGCTTATTTAATTCGCTGCAAAACTGGTGATCCAATGCCAGAGGCAACAATGAGAGCGATTGAATATGCTAAGAAATATGATGTACCTGTTGTTTTAACCTTAGGTACTAAATTTGTTATTCAAGATGACCCTCAATTTTGGCAAAATTTTTTGCGTGATCATGTCACTGTTGTTGCCATGAATGAAGATGAAGCCGAAGCATTAACCGGGGAAAGTGATCCCCTTGCAGCGTCAAATAAAGCCTTAAATTGGGTTGATCTTGTATTATGCACCGCAGGCCCAGTCGGTTTATTTATGGCAGGATATACTGAAGATGCGGCGAAACGTGAAACATCGTTGCCACTATTACCTGGTTCTATTGCTGAATTCAATCGTTATGAATTTAGTCGCCCAGCATCAAAAATAAGTTGTGAAAATCCGATACGTGTTTATTCTCATATTTCACCGTATATGGGTGGGCCTGAGAAAATTAAAAATACTAATGGTGCGGGAGATGCGGCGTTGTCTGCATTGCTTCATGATATGGCAGCCAATAAATATCATAAAGAGAACGTCCCTAATTCGAGCAAGCATCAGAATAACTTTTTAACCTATTCATCCTTCTCGCAAGTTTGCAAATATTCCAACCGTGCCAGTTATGAGGTGCTAGCCCAGCATTCACCTCGTCTGTCACGTGGTTTACCTGAACGTGAAGACAGCTTAGAAGAAGCGTATTGGG
>NZ_CAWNHY010000208.1:0-2367 GCF_963874335.1 Vibrio sp. V10_P2A27P122
CCATAGCACAGTACCGGAATGCCGATTTTATCGACCACTTCAGTCAATTGATAAACTTGCTCTTTGGTTAAGAATTGGCACTCATCAACCAAAATACAGTGACGCTTTTGTTGCTCGTGCAGTGCGTTAATCTCATCATACAAATTCGTTTCAGCAGTAAAAAGCTGGGCGTCTGATTCCAATCCTATTCTTGAGCTGACTTTACCAACACCATAGCGGTCGTCGATGGCAGCGGTATAGATCACGGGCGTCATACCACGCTCTTGGTAGTTGAAAGAAGATTGTAGAAGAGTGGTTGATTTACCTGCATTCATCGCAGAGTAATAGAAATACATTTGAGCCAAAAGAGAGATTCCTGTCACTAAGTCAATTGGCGAGAGAACAAGGTTCACTCAAATAAAAAAGGATAACCCTACGCGGGGGCAAAAAAGAGGGTGACTTTCGCCACCCTGCTACCGTTGCGTTTATTGCGCTTTTTCTTTTGCGACCGTCACCGCAATCGCCAACTCTTCGAGCGACGCTGGGTTAGCCAGACTCGGTGCATCCGTTAGCAAACAAGCGGCTGCGGTTGTTTTAGGGAAGGCAATCACATCGCGAATATTTTCCGTACCACACAACAGCATCACCAAACGGTCAAGACCGAATGCAAGACCTGCGTGTGGTGGCGTACCAAATTTCAGCGCATCCAATAGGAAGCCAAATTTCAGTTGTTGCTCTTGCGCATCGATACCTAAAATATCAAACACCACAGATTGCATTTCAGCATTGTGAATACGCACCGAGCCACCGCCCACTTCATAGCCGTTTAGTACCATGTCGTAAGCATTTGAATTTGCAACCGCTGGGTTGGTTTGCAGCTCTTGCGCGGTTAAGTTAAGTGGCGCGGTAAATGGGTGATGCATAGCATGCAAGTTACCTTCGTCATCTTCCTCAAACATCGGGAAATCAACAACCCATAGTGGAGCCCATGAATTTTCATTGGTGATCGCCAGATCTTTACCCAATTTCAAACGCAGCGCACCCAAGGCTTCAGTCACCACTTTTATTTTATCGGCACCAAACAAAATGATGTCGCCAGACTCAGCGTGAGTGCGTTCTAAAATACCTTCCACAATGTCAGCCGAAAGGAATTTCGCGACCGGAGATTGAACACCCTCTAAGCCAGCAGCGCGGTCATTGACTTTCATCCACGCCAAACCTTTCGCGCCATAAATACCAACAAACTCAGCGTAGCTATCAATTTGCTTACGAGTTAATGCCGCGCCACCCGGTACACGAATAACCGCAACGCGTCCTTTAGCATCATTAGCTGGGCCAGAGAAAACATTGAAATCCACATCTTTCACAAGGTCTGCAACATCAACCAATTCCAGTGGGTTACGCAGATCCGGCTTGTCGCTACCATAGCGACGCATCGCTTCGCTGTATGGCATCACAGGGAAATCGCCTAAGTCTACATTTAGTAACTCAAGCCACATATTGCGAACCATTTTTTCAGTCACTTCACGCACTTGGTCGGCCGTCATGAATGACGTTTCAATATCGATTTGAGTAAATTCTGGTTGACGGTCAGCACGTAAATCTTCATCACGGAAACATTTTACGATTTGATAGTAACGGTCAAAACCTGACATCATCAGCAACTGTTTAAACAGTTGTGGCGATTGAGGAAGTGCATAGAAACTGCCTTTGTGCACACGACTTGGCACTAAGTAATCACGCGCCCCTTCCGGCGTTGCTTTCGTCAAAACTGGCGTTTCAATATCGAGGAAACCGTGTTCATCAAGGAAGCGGCGTACAAAGCTAGACGCTTTAGCGCGCAGCTTAATACGATCACTCATTTCTGGACGGCGTAGATCTAAGTAACGATATTTTAGACGTTGCTCTTCTGAGTTCTTTTGGTTGAAATCCAGTGGTAAAACATCACTGCGGTTGATAATAGAAATCCCACTCGCGAGAATTTCTACTTCGCCAGTCGCCATCTCTTTATTGATTTGACTTTCTGGACGCGCGCGTACTTCACCAGTTAGCTTAATGCAGAATTCATTACGCAGTTGATTAGCTACTGCAAATACATCCGCCATATCTGGATCAACCACCACCTGAACGATGCCTTCACGATCTCGCATATCAATAAAGATAAGACCGCCTAAATCACGACGGCGATTAACCCAGCCGCACAACTCCACAGTTTGTCCTGCGAGGGACTTGTTCAGGTGACCACAATAATGGCTACGCATAATGAATTTCCCAATCTCTAATTAGTTATCAATTCTAAGCCGCTCAGCGTCATTATCTGAGCAGCGCAAAGTTCCGTTTATACGCTGAAAGATGTGCAAAATCGACCTTCCAGAATACAATTTGTTG
>NZ_CAWNHY010000209.1:0-2367 GCF_963874335.1 Vibrio sp. V10_P2A27P122
GCCTAAAACTTGGGAAGAACTAGTCAGTATTCATAATACAATGGAGAAACAGGGTAAAAAAGCCATCATGTGGGATATTAAAAATGCTTACTTTACTTGGCCTGTTATTTCCTCTGGCGGTGCCTATGCTTTTGAAAAAATTGTAGGGGGTTACAATGCCAAAAGTACCGGAGTTAATAATGAAGCAGGAATCAACGGTCTGCAGTTTTTAGTTAATATGGTTAATCAAGGTGTATTGAACCCAAACATGGATTATGCCGTCTCTGATGCTGCATTCAGCAAAGGAGAGGTGGCCATGACGATAAACGGCCCATGGTCTTGGGGTAATTTAGATAAATTAGGCATAAATTATGGCGTTGCAGAGCTGCCAACGCTAAACGGTGGCAAAGGTAATCCTTTTGTTGGCATTCTAAGTGCTGGGATTAATTCGGCCAGCCCGAATACTGATCTTGCCGTTGAGTTTTTAGAAAATTATGTCTTTCAAGATGATGCACTAAAAATCATGAATGACGATAAGCCACTTGGCGCAGTAACGTTAAAATCGTTTCAAAAAATCTTAGAACAAGATCAGCGAATCAAAGCCACTATGATTAACGCCGAAAATGGTGAAATTATGCCTAATATCCCACAGATGACAGCATACTGGTTTGCCGAAGGGGCAGCGATTGATAATGCGATGCAAGGAAAACAAGGTGTCAAAGAAGCATTAGATATGGCAGCGAAACAAATCACGAAATAATTCATCCCCAACAAGCACAATTTTCATGTTCACCTTTGGGTACAGTCTACTGTACCCCTTTTTATAGGTATCGGTCATGACTTCAAAATATAGACATTCTCAAATTACCTCAATAAACCAAACACAAACACGCCTTCTCATTTGTAAGGAGTTCACGCCGATATGTGGTGTAGAACCGAGTACACCAAGAATTGATGGCACTTTAGAGCTAGAAAATTTATTTTCAAATCTAGCAATAGAAAGTACCTCAAAATTTTCTTATGTATTCAGTGATGGCGTGGATGGATATTATCAAGGACATACCTATGGCTTCAGCTCAAGCGGTAATTACCGTCATTCTCAAGGTTGGTATTTAGGTCAATTTGCGTCATTTGTAAACGGTAACATCAATGATAAAACACAAGCCAGTAAAGCCCGCTTGATGCCTTTTGGCATTGAACATCACTATGTTGGTACATCTTCTGTAGAATGTTTGAGCTTATTACAAGGTCAACGACTTGCTTGTCTCACCATCACCTCTGAGTCCAAACAATCTCTTGCCATACTCCCTGAGCTTAATATATTAGTAAATGCAAGCAAACCTGAATGCATCGATGACGTCCTTATCTATGAAATAAATGACGCAAATTCTGTTAGCGAAGAACCACGTTTTATTGCGATTAGCGCAAATCAATCCGTTATTGCCAAAGAAATGGCAACCGATGAATGTGCAACCACCTCTAAATTAATGGGTTTAAGTGATTCTAATGTAAAGCTGATGATTAGTTCCACTGAATCAACCCAAAAATTAGTCATTTACCTCTACTTTGAAAGCACCAAAACAGAGGCAATAAAAGGAGCTCAACTCGCAGCGCAAAACCATGCAAATATTATTTTTCAAAACAATCTGTATCGCTTTCTGACACGTAATTATCTATGGACCAACGATCTGGAGTATAACCGAGCCGTGATGTGGTCTAGATTGGCAAGTCGTACATTTGTGAACCAAGAGTTTGGTTCTGGTATATGGGCTGGTTTACCTTGGTTCAAAGACTGTTGGGGAAGGGATACGTTCATAGCCTTATCTGGGACAAGTCTCATTAATGGTCAATTTCCAGAGTCCAGAGCAATCATTGAAAATTTTGCTTCCATGCAAATGCAAGATCATACTTCAGTCAATTACGGTCGTATTCCCAATCGAGTAACGAGCAAAACGGACATAATATATAACACGACCGATGGTACGCCTTGGATGATTAGGGAGGTGATGGAATATATTAATTACAGTGGCGATATCGCTTTTGCAAAGGATATTTATCCGATTGTAAAACGATTTATTGATGGGATAGAAAGTAATTATCTTAGTGAAGATGGGTTACTAAAACATCGTCATCCCGATACCTGGATGGATGCAAAAATCAAAGGTCAAATTCCATGGTCTCCTCGCGGACCGAAAGCTAATGATATTCAAGCATTGCTATTTGAAAGCTTTCATGTTGCGGCACGTCTGGCAGAAATGAATAAAAAGGATCTAGATCATCGATATTATTTAAAATTAGCTGAAAAATTAAAGATGAGTTTTATCAGAAAATTTTGGGATGAGGATAAAAAACAACTAGCTGATCATCTAAAAGAGTTCGATATACCAG
>NZ_CAWNHY010000210.1:0-28435 GCF_963874335.1 Vibrio sp. V10_P2A27P122
ACTATATGCAGCTCATCTCATTATGGATAAGTACAATTTTCAAGGTGAAGTGGAGCTTCTGAAACTGAAAGGTTCGGGTGATCATGTATTTGTCCGAGTTGGTGGGACATCAGATTCTGCAAAAATTATTGACCCTTGGACTGGTCAGCATTTTGCCCATAGCCAGATTAAAACTTTCCTTTACAACCCGAAAGAGAAAAAAGTAGAAGTCCATCGTTCTTTTGATAACCTTAAAGCGCTATTTAAGAACCTACATCTTACCAGCCTGAATTCTCTAACCAAGGTGCAGAATCACAACGTAGAAAACTGGGAAAATGTTGTCGTCATCCCAATAGCGGACGGCGGTGAAACGCGCTTTGACGGCCAAGTGATTGTTCAAATGGAAAACGATTCAGTAGTTGCAAAAGCGGCGGCAAATCTAGCTGGCAAGCATCCTGAAAACAGTGTGGTCGTTCAGCTCGATTCTGAGGGGAATTATCGCGTGGTGTATGGTGACCCATCGAAACTGGATGGAAAGCTGCGCTGGCAATTGGTTGGCCATGGGCGTGATGATTCAGAACACAACAACAGTCGCTTAAGTGGCTACAGTGCCGATGAACTTGCAGTGAAATTGGCAAAGTTCCAGCAGGCATTCGGCCAAGCGGAAAATATCAGCAACAAGCCTGACCATATCAGTATTGTCGGTTGCTCTTTAGTGAGTGATGACAAGCAGAAAGGCTTTGGCCATCAATTTATCAATGCCATGGATGCCAATGGTCTTCGCGTGGATGTGTCTGTTCGCAACTCTGATGTAGCGGTAGACACAACAGGGCGCAAACATACTCAAGATGCCAATGGAAATTGGGTAAAAAAGGCTGCAAACAATAAAGTCTCACTGACTTGGAATACGCAAGGCGAAGTTACCGCACGTGACGAGATCATTCGTAACGGTGTGGCGGAAGGGGATATCCACCTTGCTCGTGTTGGTGCGAGTGATGTTAATGAGCCAGCACGTGGTGCCATCGGCGACAACAGTGAGGTGTTTGAAGCACCTGAAAAGCGTAAAACGGAAACGGATACTACGGCATCGGCGGGCAGTGACAATAAGCTCAGCTACTCGGGCAATATTCAGGTCAACGTCGGTGATGGTGAGTTCACCGCAGTTAACTGGGGTACGTCAAATGTTGGTATTAAAGTGGGTACGGGAGGCTTTAAGTCGCTGGCCTTTGGTGACAACAATGTCATGGTTCATATTGGTAATGGTGACAGCAAACATAGTGTCGACATCGCTGGTTATCAGGCGCTTGAAGGTGCTCAAATGTTTATGGGTAACCGCAACGTAAGTTTCAATATGGGTCGCAGTAATGACCTTATCGTGATGATGGATAAGTCGATCCCGACACCGCCACTGGTCAATCCATTTGATGGTGCATCACGTATTTCAGGAGTATTACAAAGCATCGCACAATCAGGAAAGGGTGCCGATTGGTTAACGGCTCAAGAACAGCAGTGGACACTCTCTGGTGCGAAAAAATTTGTCAAAGAGATGTCTGGTCTCGATCAAACCAGCAGTGTTGACTACAGCAGTTTGGTTGATTTGGACTCTCAGAATGAGCGCAGCAGCCGCGGCTTGAAGTCTGACGCTGAAGCAACGTTGAATAAAAAGTACAACCAGTGGTTAAGTGGCAATAGCAATCATGATACTGGCAAGATGAGCCGCGCGGATAAGTTCCGTCAAATGAACGAGAAGTTGGCCTTTAACTTCGCGGTCGGTGGCCAAGGAGCCGATATTCAGGTCACCACGGGCAACTGGAACTTTATGTTCGGAGACAACATCCAAGCGATTTTGGATACCAATCTCGGTTCATTGTTTGGCGTGTTAACCCAGCAATTCTCAGCAACGGGAATGGCTCAAACGACCTTTACCTATAATCCGCAAGACTTGCCTCGTCAGCTTAAGAATAAGCTGCTGGGTAAATTTGCTGAGGTCGGTGCAGAGACGACTTTAGGTGATATCTTCGGTGTCAATTACACCGCTGATGGCAAAATAGTCTCTCGTACCGATGAAGCGGTAGATGGCGTTGCCATTTTAAAAGAGATGCTAGAAGTGATTGGCGAGTTTGGTGGTGAGCAGCTCAGCGCATTTACTGACCCAGAAAAATTGCTAGATAGCCTCAAAGCGGGAATCGATATGGGGGCTGATGGCCTTCAATCCTTTGCTGAAAGTCATGGACTGAAAGAGAAAGCACCAGAGGAAAACGATACAGCGCAAGTGACTCTCAATGGCGCGCCTGCGGCAACGGAAAACGTATCAGCCACTGTTGAAGAAACCAAACCAGAGCGCGCATTTGGTTTTAATGCGCTCAATTTGCCCAATTTATTTGCCACCATGTTTAGCAAAGATAAGCAGGCAGAGATGGCATCATTGGTCAGTAATCTGAAGCAGAATCTCACCGCCGATTTGCTCAATATGAAGGATAAAACGTTTGATTTCCTTCGTAACAGTGGGCATTTGCAAGGGGATGGCGATATGAACGTTTCTCTGGGTAATTACAACTTCAACTGGGGTGGTGACGGTAAAGATCTCGGCGCTTATCTAGGCGACAATAATAACTTCTGGGGAGGACGTGGAGACGATGTGTTCTACGCAACGGGAGTCTCCAATATTTTCACCGGCGGTGAAGGCCACGATATGGGCGTTTTAATGGGTCGCGAGAACATGATGTTCGGCGGTGATGGTAATGATACGGCAGTTGTGGCCGGACGCATTAACCACGTCTTTATGGGCGCGGGTGATGATCAATCCTTTGTCTTTGGCGAAGGTGGTGAGATCACCATGGGGTCAGGTAATGACTATGCGGTCACTTCAGGTAACTTCAACCGTGTGGACATGGGAGACGATCAAGACTTTGCTGTAACCATCGGTAATAACAACCAACTTGATCTTGGTGCAGGCAATGACTTTGCGAGAGTCTTTGGCAATCACAACCGAATTGATGCTGGCCAAGGAAACGATGAAGTCAAACTGATGGGTTACCATGCTTCGATTAATACTGGCGAGGGCGAGGATTACTTAATTGCCGCCGCCATCTCAAAATTCAGCACATTAAACGGTGGTGAAGGTAGCGATGTCATGGTGCTTGGGGGTTACCAAAATACGTTCAAAGGCAGTGCTGGCGTAGACAGTTTTGTAGTCAGTGGTGAGGTGATCGATAACGTGGTTGAAGATATTCGCCAAGGTGAAAACATCATCTTCAACGGTATTGATTGGAACCGTTTATGGTTTGAGCGTAGTGGTTACGATCTGAAAATCTCTATGGCACGCCATACTGATACCTCTTCCGATCAAACGCTATTTGATGCGTTAGGTTGTGTGACTTTCAATGATTATTTTGCAAATAATCGAGCCAAACTTATTATCGGTTTAGGTGAAAAAGACGCTCAAGGTGAGCAGGAATATACCTGTTTGACTGATAATGCGTTAGACAACCTCATTCAAGCGATGAGTTCCTTCGCGCCTAAGGTGGGAGAAAGCAACTTTATGGATGGATTAGCTTCTCAGCCTCAGCAAGCGATTATGGCCGCATGGTCGGATGTGAATACCGGGAAGTTTAGCTTGTCGTAATCATGTCTTTCATGGGTTAAAACCAGCCTTTGTAGGCGTGTCTGCTTGACAATAGCGCCCATATAAACCTAAAAACGCCTCCTGATTTTGTAGAAAACAGGGGGTGTTTTTTTAGGCTTAAACTGGCAAAACCTAGCCGATACTAGCGAATACGAGTAAACTCTTCTCTTTTCATGGAAGAGCCCAGAAGCAATGTTAAAACAAGATCATAGCCAAGCAATACAGCAAAGAATCGATCAAAAAACTAAACCGTTGGGAGCGCTGGGCCAACTTGAGTCATTAGCACACCAGCTCGCCTTAATCCAAAGTCAAAATCAGCCTCAGCCCACTCAGCAGATCACCATTCATAAGCCTACAGTATTGGTCTTTGCTGGCGATCACGGCATTGCAGATGAAGGCATTAGCATTGCGCCAAGCGCGGTGACTCAGCAAATGGTGCTTAACTTTCTGGCGGGTGGTGCGGCCATCAACTGTTTTTGTCGCAGCAATCAAGTCGAGATGAAAGTAATAGATTGCGGGATTTTACTCCCTGTAGAAAGCGACAATCCGCACTTTCTTGTGCAGCGCTTAGGTAGCCTAACGGAGAACTTTGCTCGCCAAGCGGCGATGTCTGTAGAGCAAGTGAAGCAAGGGCTACTGCTAGGCAATCATGCCGTGCAGCAGGTGATCCGTGCGGGGTCCAATATGGTGATGTTTGGTGAAATGGGCATTGGCAATACCAGTAGTGCTTCTGCGATATTAGCGGCACTTTCTAAACATTCTGTTGAACAGTGTGTTGGTTACGGCACTGGCATTTCAACACAGCAATATCAGAAAAAAATACAGTTGGTGAAGCAAGGCGTAACACGCTGCCGTGGTTTGGATCCAGAAACGGTCCTTGCGGAAGTAGGCGGCTTTGAAATTGTGCAAATGGTCGGAGCATTTTTAGGCGCTTACCAGCAGCAAACGCCGATTCTGGTGGATGGATTTATCGTCACGGTAGCCGCGTATGTGGCCACTCTTATTGAACCAGATTGCCGCGAGTTGATGATTTTTGCTCATCAGTCCCATGAATCGGGCCATCAACGCGTACTGGAACTGTTAAACGCGACACCACTGCTTAATTTAGGGTTGAGGTTGGGTGAGGGAACGGGTGCTGTATTAGCGGTACCTTTGGTCAAAGCGGCCGCCGAGTTCTACAACACCATGGCCAGTTTTGCCGACGCAGGAGTGACAGTGTAATGCTGCGCGTTTTCGCTTATCAATTAGAGCTGTTCTGGTTGGCGTTGAGTTTTTTCTCGCGCCTTCCTATTCCTAACAATACGCCCTATTGCAGTGAACGAATGAACCGATCTGGGCGCTATTTTTCCTTGGTTGGTCTATTACTCGGAGCGATCTGCGGTGCCATCTACAGTGTGCTGATCCTGATTTTACCAAACGAGGTAAGCATCGCACTGACGATGGTGGTTAGTTTGCTATTAACAGGGGCGTTTCATGAAGATGGCTTAACTGACATGGCGGACGGCATTGGCGGAGGAATGACGGCTGAGCGCCGTTTGAGCATCATGAAAGATAGCCGCATTGGCACTTATGGTGCGGCCAGTTTAGTGATGGCGCTACTGTGTAAGTTTCTCTTTTTAGAGGCGCTACTTGGTTATGGCAACGTATTAATGGTGTGGGTACTAGGCTACAGTTTTAGCCGTGCGATAGCGGCATCGTTGATTTTCGACATGCCGTATGTAAGCGATCTCGATAGCAGCAAAAGTAAGCCGCTAGCCAATAAACAAACCCTTCCAGAGCTCATTTTTCTACTGCTGTGCGGCTTAGCGCCTGCGTTATGGTTTGGTTGGCAGGTAAGCTTAAGTTTGGTATTGGTTGCTGTAGTTTTTCGTATTTTCTTCAAAGCTTGGTTGATGGCGCGTATTGGTGGCTTCACGGGTGATTGCCTTGGCGCTGCACAACAGATTATGGAACTGCTGATCTATCTGCTGCTTATTGTATTCGCTGGGTTGGGTTATTTGAGCATGGGAATGATTGAATAATGGTGCATTTGATTTTGGGTGGCGCGCGTAGCGGTAAGTCTTGTTTCGCTGAACAGGCCGCAAAGCAAGAACACCAAGCCCTGCTAATGCGGCTGCCGCAGGCTCAGCTTAACTATGTTGCCACCGCGATTGCGTTTGATGATGAAATGCAGGCAAGGATTGCTCACCATCAGCAGCAAAGAACGTCGGAATGGCAAGAGCACGAATGCCCTGAACAACTACCTGAGTTAATTGCCACTTTTTCGGCACATGATGTGGTATTGGTGGACTGCTTAACGCTGTGGCTGAATAACGTTATCTACAACCATGGCCAGCAAGCTCACGAAGCGGAGATAAAAAAGCGAGTCGAACAACTCTGTTTTGCCGTTGAGCAAACGCCCGCCACTTTGGTTATCGTCGCTAACGAAGTGGGCCTTGGCGTGATCCCGATGGGGGAGATTTCGCGCTTATTTGTCGATAACGCGGGCTGGCTTAACCAAGCGCTAGCCAAGTTAGCAACCCGAGTGAGCTTTATTGCGGCGGGCTTACCGATTGTTTTAAAAGACATCGCTTTAAAAAACACTGCTCTAAACGACATCGCTTTAAAAGGCTCACAATGATCAATCTCTATTTGATGCGCCACGGTAAAACCGTCGGTCGGCCTGCGCTCAATGGTAAAACAGATGTGCTCGTTGAAGCGCATCGGCAAGAGCAGATCGCTCACACTTTGCTGAGATCCCCTTACTCCTTCTCAAACATCATTACTTCGCCGCTACGCCGTTGCCATGATTTAGCGCAACAACTGGTTTTACAGCAGCCGAAATTGGATTACCAAATTGAGCCTGATTTCCAAGAAATGGATTTTGGTGACGTCGATGGCGTAGCCTTTGATGAGCTGCAATCGATGTGGCCAGTAGTGGAAACTTTGTGGACCAATCCGGCCCAACATCAACTACCGAATGCAGAAAACTTGGCCGATTTTCATCAGCGTGTAACTCGTGCTTGGGAGGCTCAGATTAAAGAGATTAAGCAAGACACTTTAATCATCGCTCATGGTGGAACAATCAGAATGATACTTGCCTATGTTCTAGGCACTGACTGGCAAAACCGCCATTGGTATAGTGTGTTGAATATCGACTATCAATCATTAACTCATATCCAAATAGGAAAAGATAACGCTGAGAATGTGAGTGTGAAGAGCATCGGAATTCAAATTTAGCACCGGGTGAGCATGCAGTAGAGTATGGAGTAACTATCAGATTTAATGATAGAATTCCCGGCAATTAACGCCGGCCTCTGGTTAAGCGTATTTTGTATAAGGTATTGAGACGATCGTTGATGAGTTAAGTTTACCCTTATCCATCTTGATAAGTGGGATCGCCTCAACATAAATTGCTTCTACAATTCATTAACATACCGCTGTGCAATAAAGGAGTAACGCATGACGAAGTCCCTTTTCCGCCAATCTTTCCTATTTGATAGTTTGGATTTAGACCAAAAAATGGTCACTGGCGAAATCAAAACGGCAGCTGGTATTACGCTTAAAGTGCTCTCGCGTGGAGTGCTCGAAGTGATTCCCGCTCATCTCAACGATGAGAGTAAGCACATCATTATTTCTTGCGGTATTCATGGTGACGAAACTGCGCCAATGGAATTAGTAAATAAGCTGGTGGATGATATTCAGTCAGGTTTTCAAGCGGTCCAACACCGCTGCTTATTTATTGTGGCTCATCCTCAGGCGACGAATCAACATACCCGTTTCGTGCAAGAAAATTTGAACCGTTTATTTGATGATAAAAAGGGCAATACCTCCCTAGAAAGAGAGATTGCACAGCATCTCAAACAGACAGTGAAAGACTTTTTCGAACACACTGCTGAGCAAAACCGGTGGCATCTTGATTTGCACTGTGCGATTCGTCACTCCAAACATTATTCGTTTGCCGTCAGCCCCAAATCTCGCCATCCTGTCCGCAGCCGCGCGCTGATGGCATTGATTGAAAGTGCGCATATCGAAGCGGTGCTGCTTTCAAATTCACCCTCGAGTACCTTCAGTTGGTACAGTGCAGAGAATTTTGCCGCGCAAGCTTTAACGCTTGAGCTGGGGCAAGTCGCACCTCTTGGTCAAAACAACCTAGAGCGATTAGTCGCGTTTGACTTAGCCATGCGCGATTTGGTAGCCAATGCGACACCTGAACACTTGCCAAGAAAGCCAACCATTTATCGTGTCAGCCGTACCATCGTCCGTTTGCATGACGATTTTGATTTCATGTTTGATGATAACGTCGAAAACTTCACCGCGTTTAAACATGGTGAGGTATTTGGTCATGATGGTGAAAAGCCACTCATGGCGAAAAATGAAGATGAAGCGATCGTATTTCCTAACCGAAAAGTGGCATTAGGCCAGCGCGCCGCGTTAATGGTGTGCAAAGTGGCGACACGCTATGAAGACGATCAATTGGTATACGATTAACCGATGGTACTTTTTGGCTTGTTAATCTTTTGACCTGTTAACAAGGTTAACAGGCGATTGCTTTGGTATATCACTTTCTATTTAAATGGCTTAACGGTAAGGTTAGGCCATTATTGTTTCTCTTACTTACATATAAGCGCATGACGTTCAATCAGTTACTCTTAAAAAAACAGCGTCGCTGGCATTACGCCCTCTACGCTATGCTGGCATTGTTGATTACGATGAGTGCGTTTTATTTGATGGTGGGTGAACTCTTTATCAGCCCATTTCACACTTGGTCACCACTGGAATGGCAGTTAGTGACTGAACTTCGTGCTCCTCGTCTGCTCTCTGCCGTCATCATTGGTGCTTCACTAGCCGTATCAGGCGCGGCGCTGCAAGTGCTATTAGGGAATGTTTTGGCAGAGCCGGGCGTGCTTGGTATTTCTGGTGGCGCCAGTGTGGCGATGGTAGTGGTGCTGTTTTTCTTCCCTGCCTTGGCCTCACCTGAAATTTTCATGCTTTGTGCCGTAGCCGGTGCGATGGTGTTTACTCTTTTACTGGTCAGCATGGCTAAAGTGATGCGTTTAAGCACAACTCGCTTACTGTTGGTCGGTGTGGCGCTGGGTATTTTATCTGGTGCTGTGGTGACATGGGCGTTTTATTTCAGTAATGATCTCAGTTTAAGGCAACTGGTTTACTGGTTGATGGGCAGTATTGGTGGTGCAAGCTGGTATCAACATACGCTTTCATTAGCTGCGCTTCCGGTGATCATCTGGCTTGCTCTGCAAGGAAAAACGTTAGACAAACTGATGTTGGGCGAAACTCATGCAAAGCAGTTAGGTGTGGATGTGCATCGACTACGTTGGAAATTGATTTTTTCCGTGTCGCTGCTGGTAGGAGCTGCGGTGGCATTGGGCGGTGTGATCAGTTTTGTTGGGTTGGTTGTTCCGCATTTATTGCGCTTGGCGTTTGGTTCTGAAAACCGCTACCTTTTACCTATGTCGGCTCTGTTCGGCGCACTCTTACTGGTTTGCGCGGATACCGTTGCCAGAACGGCGCTTAATGCTGCTGAGCTTCCACTTGGTGTCGTCACTACCACCATTGGTGCGCCGATTTTTATTTGGATGTTGTTGAAAAACCATGATTCACGTTAATAGCCTGCAGGTTTCATCACGCTTATTACCACTCTCTTTTACCTGCCAAGCGGGAGAGGTGCTGCATGTTATTGGGCCTAATGGCAGCGGAAAAAGCACTTTACTCTCGGCGTTAGCTGGCGTGACAGAGAGCCAAGGTGAGGTCTACATTGGTGATCTTCAGCTTTCAAGCGCATCGTTAGAGGCGCTGTCACTGCACCGAGCTTATCTGTCGCAAAACGACAAGCCTGTTTTTAATGTCGATGTTTATCAATATCTTGCCTTAGCGATCCCCAGTTGCGCCGATTTACATTCTCAGGCTGTTAATCAAGCCGTGGTTCATCTCACTCAACGATTGAATATTCAAGACAAATTGCATCGTTCCATTCACCAACTGTCAGGCGGCGAATGGCAACGTGTCCGCTTGGCCGGTATTTGTTTGCAAATTTGGCCAACCTTAAACCCTTACGCGCAGTTATTGATATTAGATGAACCTGCGGCGCCTCTTGATATTGCTCAAGAAGGGTTGCTTTATCGTTTGATTGAAGAGGTTGCACAGCAAGGGATAGCGGTAGTGATGGCCAATCACGATCTCAATCGAACATTGCGCCATGCCGATCGCGCTCTGTTACTGCAAGATGGCGTATTGCAAAGTTCCGGCTCGGTTGAACAAGTATTAGAGAGCCAAGCGTTAAGTGCAGCGTTTCAGACTCAGGTGAAGCAGGTTGTTGTTGAAGGAAAGCCTTACCTTATCTTTGATTAAAAGCACAACTGTCGTGCAGTCAGCACACTTTTAGCGCATTAATGTGCTGAAGATAGAATGATAAAAATAGTAAGTCTATTAAAAACAAATAGTTAGGTTTTATGTGAAAGTTGGCACGCCAATCGCATTAATAGAATCGATACATTCTCGTTCTTGTTAGGCTTTTTATAAGTCTCTTAACCATCTTGCTCCCACAAGGTGGTTTTTTTTATCTGAGTCTTTGCAAGGTTATTGCGTCAATGAAGCAAGGTCAGCAGGACGGTAATAGACTGATTTAAGCACTTTACCTTGGCGAATCGTTTTGCCTTCAGAGACAAAATCTTGTGCACATTTAGCAATAATGTAGTCGCCTTTTTGTACGGCCATCAGCTCAATACCTTGTTCAGCATAGTAGGCTTGGGTATCGGCATACTCTTTTTCATTGCGACACACTTTACTCATGTTCGAGCTGTGTACTTCATCCCAGCATGGAATAAATTCGATGCCACGATTTACGGCAACATTGAGCAGAAGATCAATCAAATAGCTGATCGCTAAGTTGTCACTCACTTGGCTATGTCCAAGGTGGACTAAACGACCCATCAAAACATATACAGTATCGATGATCGCATCCGCTTGTTCTGTTTTATTGTCAGCTTCAGCAAGTTCAGTCAACTCTTCAATCGCGAGCGAAGTATGCAACGTGTCAGCTTTATCGTTTAAGCTGCTGGCATCAGCAACGGGGAGATCAAAGGTGCTACGAAACTCGGTAATATCGCGGTAAAGATGATCGTAAATCTCTTGAGTAAGCTTGGATAAATGCATTATCTCGGTCCATTGGTTTGGTTAACAGGGATTGTGACGCGTAGTAACAAACTGATAGTAAGAAAATGGATAGTAACAAACTGATGGCAAAGCTGCGACCCATGCCATCAGTTTGGTCAAAGAACAGAGTTACTTATTGAGAAACAAATAAGGAAACAGTTGGCGGCGTTCTTGGTCACTTAGAGCACTAACACGAGCGATATTGGTATCGGGAATCGCTTCTGGGTTAGGGTAGTGTTTGAGTACTTTTTCCATGCTCTCTTCGCGAATAAGATGGAAAATCGGGTACGGCGAACGGTTAGTTAGGTTTTCGTCATCTTCGGGGCGTGTGCCGCCAAAACAGTAGTGAGGGTGAAAGGTAGCGACTTGGAAGATGCCTTGCCAATCTTGTTGCGTAATTAATGCTTCGACCCAATCGATAAAAAAGTTGTACTCAAAAAAATCTTCGAGCATGTTTGGCACTACCACTAAGGTAGTCTCAAGAGACTGTGCCGAGCTGCCTTCTAACTCTAGCAATTGTTGCAAAATGTCTTGCAGCAACTGTTCTTCAGTAACGGCTTCACTGACGAAAATTTTGATCTGCTGGTTACGTTGTGGTTTTGCGGCGAAAGGGCAGAGATTTAAGCCAATCACCACATCGTTAAGCCACTGTTCGACTTCAGTTGTGATGGCGGTTTTATTTATCGTTACGCTCATAGTGCTTATTAAAACAGTCAATTTGGCGCAAGCATAACATGAGTCTTTTGATAAAGTGAGTGGATAACACTACTTGATCAATTCATGCAGCGGTTTGCGGTACGCAAGGGCGCGGTCATCATGGCGCAATTTCCAACAGAGAAAAAACATCGCCACATACAACACCATTCCACCCGATACCACCACCGCCCAACCGCCATTTTGCCAGCAATAGAGTAGGAAAAACCCGCCGAGGCTGCCACCCACATAATAATGAACCAAATACAGAGCGGTCGCGGTTGCTTTTGCGCTGCTGGCCTTTTGGCTCACCCATGAGTAGGCAAGCGTATGAGTAAAAAACGCGCCGAAACTGATCAGCATTAAACCGATCAGCATAAACGGGATTGATTCAACCAAGGCTAGCCACATCCCCGATAAACTGAGCAAGGCTCCCAACATCATGCCCGAAATGGCATTGTAGCGTTTTGTCCAGTTGGCGGTCAGTTTCGAGCTGAGTGTTCCCGCCAAATAACATAGGAAGATCAATGATGCTAAGCCAATCGGTAGCGAGTAGGGTTCGGCGACAAGCCGAAAGCCCATCACTGAGTAGAGATTAACAAACAGCGCGAAGTTAGTACCACCAATCAGCATCGCTAGCCACAGTGTGCGGTTAGAAAGATGTTTTACCAGCGCACGGTTGTGGTGAAAGAACAAGCCTCGTTGCGGCGTGAAATTGCGTTGAATGGGCAGTAACCACAGCACAATGATGGCGCATACGAAAGTGAGTATGGCAATCACAATCACGGCTTGTTGCCAGCCAAAGGCATCGGTCAATATACCGCCTAAAATTCGGCCACTAATGCCACCTAATGAATTCGCAGCAATATAGCCGCCAATCGCTTGGCTAAATGCTTGAGGCGAAAGCTCCTCAGCCATGTAAGCCACGGCAACCGAAGCAAAGGCGGCCAATGCGACACCCATTAGTGCACGTGTTAAAACCAGCACCCATAGCTGTTGGCTGATCAACATTAAGCTGCCGATTAATGGCATCATGAATAGCCCTAATAACATCACTTTGCGGCGGCCAAAGGATTCAGAGCTGATTGCCCAAGGGACTAAACTGACGGAGAGTGCGAGGGTTGATGCGGCAAATAACCAGTTAATTTGGGTTTCTGAAACCGCAAAATGCGTAGCAAGGTAGGGCAACATTGGCTGAAAAAGATAGAGATTACAAAAGACTAAGAACGAGCCGAGCGCAAGTCCCCAAGTGACTTTTCGGTATTCTTTACTGCCAATTTCGATCATGATTACGCTTCACTTACGTTATGTATCTGTGATCACAGTAGCAGTGGCTTGGTGATTAATAAAATATATTAAAAATATCGTCGTGATATATAAAATATATCCAAACCTCGTTGGACGAACCTCGCTTCGTTTGATTCTGTGGAACCATAAAGCTATGGATACTCGCCATCTAAAACATTTTTCGGCTGTAGTTCAATGCGGCAGCTTTACTTTGGCTGCCCAGCAATTGCACATTGCGCAGCCAGCGCTTAGCATTTCGATTAAAAAATTTGAGCAGCAATTAGGGGTTGTTTTGCTAAAAAGAGATGAGCGAAAAGTGACGCTGACCCATGAAGGGCAAGTGTTATATGAACACGCCACTCGTATTTTGCAGCAACTTGAAGATGCACAATTGGCGATGGATGAGCTTAAAGGGCTCGTCAAAGGCGAAGTGAGGCTCGGCGCGCCGAGCATGATGGGATCCTATTTCTTTCCAGAAATTGTAATGGCTTTTAAAAGTCACTTTCCCTTGCTAAAAATGACGGTGATAGAAGCGGGAACTCAGTCGATTAGAAAAATGTTGCTCAGTGGTGAGCTAGATATTGGTGTGATCCTCAATCATGATCTTCCTCCGGATTTAGAGGTTGATCCCCTCTTATCATCGCAAATGGTGGCGGTAGTGGGGAAAGAACATGAGTTAGCACAACGAGAATCGATAGATTTTAAGACCTTTTTTGAGCATGAATTGGTAATGTTTAAGCCCGGTTATTTCCACCGCGACTTCATTGATAAAGTGTGTAAAGAGCATAAGCTCAGCGCACATTTCTCTTTTGAAACCAATCTGTTGCCAATGATTTTAAGTATTGTCAAACATGAGTACGCAGTGACTGCGTTATTAGAGCTTGTAACGGAGCATGAACCGGATGTACGAGCGATCCCTTTTGAACCGCCAGTCTGGTTAGATTTAGCCCTCGCATGGCGCAAAGAGGGCTATTTGTCTAATGCCGACCGTACTTTTATTGAATTTGTGAAACAGTATGTGTGAAAGGGGCGATGTGTATCGTTCGATTAACTTTGATAGATTTTTTCAAAGTTGTTTGGGTTCCAGCCAATCATAATTCGATCACCAATTTTTAAAGCCGGTACACTGCGCGCGCCGATCGCATCCAGTTCCTTCCGGCCGCGTTGCATTTTTGCGTTACATAAGCGGTAGGGGATCTGTTTGGCGTCAAGATAGCGCTGAGCATCTTTACAGTGCGGGCATTTATCTTTGACGTAGAGCACAATACGTTTCATCCAATTCACTCATTAACCGAACATAAAGGGCGGCAAGTTTACCCACCGAGGCGCTGAGTTTCAACTCTCTCGGATGCGAAGCCTTGCTCCTTATGATTGGAAAGATGAAACACAGGCTTGATTCAGTTACACTTAGCGCCTTTTTTATGAGTCAGTTGCTGGGCTATGCATCCATCTTTTCGTTACATACAAAACTATCCGCCTCATCTCGTTTCACAAGTTGAACAGTTGATCACGGCCGGTAAATTCGTTAGCTGGTTTGAGCAACGCTACCCACAGCGCCATTCGATTCAAAGTGAAAAAGCGTTGTTTAACTACGCGATTGATCTCAAAAATCAATACATGAAGAAAACGGCGCCGATCAGTAAAGTGGTGTACGACAATAAAATCCACATTATCAATAACGCACTAGGGTTGCACAGTTATGTTGCCAAAGTGCATGGTGGGAAAATCAAATCTAAAAATGAGATCCGCATAGCGAGCATGTTTAAAGAAGCACCGGAGCCGCTGTTGCGCATGCTAGTGGTACATGAGCTGGCTCACATCAAAGAGAAAGAGCACAACAAGGCTTTTTATCAACTGTGTTGCCATATGGAACCGAATTATCATCAGCTCGAGTTTGATGCACGATTGTTTATGATGTATCTCGATTTAAAAGAGGAGCAGTAATGTCAGCCAAAGCGAAGTCGCAGAAAAGCCAACCTGAAGCGAGCCATAAAAAACCTGCGTTAAAAGCAAAGCAGGGGTTACATCCTCGTAATCAGCATCAAGGACAATACGATTTCCCCGCGCTGATTAATACACTGCCTGCTTTGAAGCCCTTTGTTATTCGCAACCCGAGTGGTGAACCGAGCATCAATTTCTCCGATGCGATGGCGGTGAAAATGCTCAACAAAGCGTTATTGGCACATCATTATCATGTGACCCATTGGGATATTCCCGCTGGGTATTTGTGCCCGCCGATCCCCGGTCGAGCTGATTATATTCATCGCGTGGCCGATTTGCTGCTAGATGAGTGCTCAGCAATCAAGCATGAAAAGGTTCAAGCACTTGATATTGGGGTCGGAGCGAACTGTATTTATCCGATAGTGGGTGTGGCAGAGTACGGCTGGCACTATGTTGGTAGCGATATTGATCCTATCTCTATTAGATCCGCCAATCTGGTGGTTAATAGCAACGCTTCACTCAATGGACGTATTGAATGCCGTTTGCAGAGCGATGCAAAACACATTTTTAAGCAGATTATCCAAGAAAATGAGCGTTACGATCTCACCACGTGCAACCCGCCTTTTCATGCATCACAACTACAGGCGCAGCAAGGCAGCGAACGTAAGTTGAAAAATTTACAGCGTAATCGAGTCAAAAAAGGTCAAGAAATTGTGGGGCAAGACGCTAACAGAAGTAAGGCGGTCACGCTCAACTTTGGTGGACAAAAAGCTGAGTTATGGTGCCCCGGTGGTGAAGCTGCCTTTATTAAAAACATGGCCTTTGAAAGTCAACACTACGCTCAGCAAGTGCTGTGGTTCACCACATTGATCTCTAAAAAAGAGAATGTACGTTGGATGCAAAAACAGTTAGATAAAGTGGGTGCTGCAGTGGTGAAGGTTGTTGAAATGCAACAAGGGCAAAAAGTGAGTCGATTCATCGCATGGAGTTTCCAAAATGACAGCCAACGCAAACAATGGTTAGCGGCAAAGTGCTAGGCTGACTTCGTTGATTGACTATATTGGTCAGTGAGTTGAGATAGCAATAGAAGGAGTAAGGTATGGACTTTGACCTTTATTTACCTTGCCAACCTGACTGGATCTGCCAGCCCTTCGCTTATCTGTTTGCTTTGCTTGCGATGATTGGGCTTGGGTTTTTTATTCGTATTATCTATCGCGAATATCAAAAAATTCAGCGCGCTCAGAAAGTCAGACGTCTTCGCCGTATCCACTATCGTGATCGTCCTGGTGGCAAAGACGGTAGACCCACCAATATCAAATAACCCTTGCCCTAGTAATACGATGTTAGGAAAAGGTATCGAGCGCCGCTTGATATTTTTTCTCTAACGCTTTATTTCCTGCCTTTTTCTCTAACTCTACCAATAATTGAAGCGATGTTTTTTGGTTACCGTAGCGCTGATTAAATTGCATCAAGCGGATGCGAGCTTGCGTGTATTGTTGAGCGTCAATTTCTAATTTAGCTAATTGCAGCAATGAACGAGCTCGATTAGGGTCATGGTCTAATGTTTTTGCAAAATAGTAGTGCGCTTGTTCTTTATCGCCAGATTTTAACGCGCAAAAGGCTGCGTTCTCATAGCTTGCTGGGACAAGGTAATAATAGGGTTGAGCAATGGCGCGGTTAAAATATTCATCGGCTTTTTGATATTCGCCCTGCTTGCACAAAAATGTGCCGTAGTTATTGAGAATATTGCCGTTTTTGGGATGAGCGCGAAGCGCGGTTTGATAGGTTTTACGTGCGGCCTCTGCTTCACCGACAGTTTCGTAGTAGTGAGCCATCGCAAGTTGCGAGCGATAGTAAGTCGGCGCATGTTGTGTGGCTTTTTCTAGGTTCTCACGCGCTTTGCTCATGTTGCCATTTTCTAAATAGCCTAGGCCGAGCGCAATGCGAGATTCGGCCATTTCAACCGGATCCGCTTTTACTTCAGGCTCACCTTTTTCGTTCACGGTGACACAGGCCGATAACGTGAACATTATCAATATCATCAGTACTTTTTTCATTATCTGCAGCTCCTAAATCGCTTAGACGCATGATAAGGAAATCAGAAGATCGAGGGGGAAAGAGGAGAGAAGAATGCGAGTCAGTATGCACTATGTTTGATGAAAACCTGAACACCTCATTACTGAGATGATCAGGCATGAAACACTAATCGTCTTTGGTAAATTTATCTTCGCTAAAGTGTTCAAGGTCGTAAGGTGTTTGTTGGTAAACACAGTAGTTTAACCAGTTTGCAAACAGCAAGTGACCGTGGCTTCGCCAGCTGGCGACTGGCTTATTATCTGGGTTGTCATTGGGGTAGTAGTTGACTGGGATTGCGGGTTCCATCCCTTCACCTAAATCTCGAATATATTCACCATGCAGTGTATGTGCGTCGTACTCAGGGTGACCTGTGACAAACACGTTACGTTTGTCTTTGGTTGAGGCTAAGTACACACCCGCCACATCAGAGGTGGCGAGAATATCTAAATTCGTATGTTCGGCTAAGTATTCTGGTGAGAAATCAGCATAACGAGAATGGGGCGCTAAAAAGGTGTCGTCAAAGCCGCGTAATATCGGATGAAAGGGATGGTGGATTTCATGATGATAAACGCCCGATAATTTTTCTTTGCGAGTTCGTTTGGGCAGATTGTAGAGCAGTTTTAGCCCCGCTTGCGCTGCCCAGCAAACGTAGAGTGTGGAAGTGACGTGATTTTTAGCCCATTCCATCACGCTTTTTAAGTGTTCCCAATAAATCACATCTTCAAATTGAACCAACCCCAAAGGCGCTCCAGTGATGATGAGCCCGTCGAAGTTGCGATTTTTTACCATCTCAAATTGACGGTAAAAGTTCTCCAAATGCTCAGTGGGGGTATTTTTACTTGGGCGCTCATCAATTCTCAGTAATTCAATATCCACTTGCAGCGGAGTATTGGATAACAGGCGCAAAAACTGAGTCTCGGTTTCGATTTTCTTCGGCATTAAATTCAAAATCAAAACTTTCAGTGGACGGATGCCCTGTGTGGCGGCACGTGTTTCTGACATCACGAAAATGTTCTCATGACGCAGTACATCACCGGCAGGCAGTTGGTCGGGGATCTTAATCGGCACAGCTTTCTCCCTAAGCTATTTTTGGACGTCTATACTGCCGAACTTAACTCAATCAAAACCAGATGTCGATAGCAAAATGAATCTTGCTGTGAAATTGGTTACTATTGGATATCCGTTTACTTATCTGTTGGATACACATGGCGCTAACCTTAACTTTGATCAGGGGATTACCCGGCTCAGGCAAAAGCACCTTAGCAAGGACGCTACATGCAAAGCATTTTGAAGCGGATATGTATTTTATCAATGAGAAAGGCAACTATTGTTATCAGCCAGATAAAATCGAGCAAGCTCATCGGTGGTGTCAACAGCAAGTGGAGCGCTGTTTAGCGCAAGGTGAGGACGTTGTTGTGGCGAATACTTTTGTTCGACAGTGGGAGATGCGAGCTTACCGACAGTTGGCTAAACGTTACCATGCAACCTTAGTGATTAATGTTTGTCGTGCGCAGTACCAGAATGTTCATGGTATCGATGATGCCACTGTTGAGCGTATGCGTCAGCAGTGGCAGGAATGATTAATTAACGCTTCCGCTGGAGTTGGTAAAAGGCAAGGGCTCCCCAACCAAACACTTGCACCCACAAGATCCCCCACTGAGTGCTGATTTGATCCCATGATGCGCCCATTTGGTTCAAACTGAGAAAACTCTGAATGGCAGGCGTACTTGGAAAGAGGTTGGATATCCAAATGATAGGGCGTGGAATTGCTTCTAACGGCCAAATAAAACCAGCTGAAAAAATCAGTGGCATTGAGCTGATTAATACCACTAACGTCACCAATTCTCGCCGCGGTGTAACTGAACCAAGCCAAATGCCGCATAGGCAAGAGGCCAGTAAGAAAGGCAGTAGAAGTAGCAATAAATGCCCCGCACTGGCGAGGGTGTTGACACCATGTGAGGTAAAACTGGCACCAAAGTAGTACATGCTGAGTAGATAATAAACAGCAACAAGGACAATGCTGCGTACCAATATTAATCGTAGCGGTGTGGTATGGCTCCAGTAGCCATTTCCGTGCTTTTGTGTTCCGCCCATTAATCCTGCCGCCATGATCATGGTTTGTTGTAAGATCAAAACAAACACCGCTGGGACAACGTAATCAACATAACCCATGCGTGGGTTAAAGGTCGGTTTTAGGTTGATGCTTGTGGCGGAATAGTGCTGAGCGGCCAGAGAAAGCGGTTCTCCTTCCATCACTAAACGTGACACTTTACTTTTCGCGGCTAAGGTTCCACCAGCTTGCGATAAGCCCTCAACGATGGTGCCGTACACTAGAAAGTAAGAGGCATCGCCAGCGTAGGCCAGTGTTGGACTTTTTCCAAGTAGTAGGTCTTTATAAAAATGTTCAGGAATCACTAAAATACCGCTAACTTTGCGGTTAAGAAAAGCCTGCTTGGCATCTTCAATGGTACTGTCTCGTTGAATCACTTTGACTTGTGGCGTTGCGTCAACCATGCGTTCTAGTTGGTAACTGGCTTGGCTTTTATCGAGATTGACAATCGAGAGTGTCTGCTCGCGTGGAGTTTGCTGCGTATAAGGCAAAGGGTATAAAAAGGAGTAAAAAACCACGCCACCAAAGACAGTCAACAGCACCACAGGGTTAGTGAATAGCGCTTTTAGCTCTGCTTTAAGTAGAGCAATGAATCGCGTAGTTTCAGTCATGGTTGATTAGCTCGGCTTGCTTGTGTTTACGGATAAGAATCAAAGTGAGCAGCAGCGGCAATGCATAGCCCAGCATTGGCACTAAATACTTAAGTGATGACAGCAATTCAGCGTTATAACTCACTTGGCTTACTTGCACTTCAATGTAGTGACTCACTGGTAGCAGGCTTCGCCACCACTGCGCTAGAGTATTCATATCCGTCACTGGGAACGTAATGCCCATAAACGCAAAACTTGGTGCGGTAAAAGCGCCAGCAAAACTCATTGCTCTTGCCGGATCGAGTGTTAGAAAGAAAAAGAGTGCGCCCATGATCATACAGGCGAGCGTCATTGCAAGTTGTGCGATAATCAATAGAGCAAAACTGCCGTGCATTGGCCACATTAATATTTGATAAAACCAGATTAAAAAACCAATCCCTTGCAACATAAAAATCGGCAGATAACGCATCAATGTTAGCGTTAAAATTCGTAATGGCTTTTCTCCAAGCCACGTTTGCAAACCAAAGTGACGATGGTTTGCTGCCAAAATCATAATGGTACTGACCACGACCACGATTTGCCAAAGAGCGGGTATAACCGCCGAGACTAAAAATTGCGCATAGTTTGTATTGAGATTAAACAGGGGCGTAATCTGTGTTCTGATTGGTACGGCTCGCCCCATCGCACTCAATGTGGTTTGTTGGCTAGTCGCTAGGTTTTTTACGACATCCACTTGGGCATTGAACGTACTTTGTGCTTGAACAATAGCAGAGTTGATCAATCGTCCAACCAAAATGTATTGGCTATTGAAGAAGGTCGATACTTGTGGCTGCTCACCACGAAATATTGATTTATCAAATTGATACGGAATGACAACGTACGCATAAATGTCACTTTCAATTAACGCAGTTTTGGCTTGATTGACATCTTGGAACTGGTGCGTGACTGCCATAGTCGAGGTTGCATCGAAATCTCTTATCAATTGACGTGACAATTGGCTGTGAGACAAATCGACCACGCCAATCGGCAGATCGCGCACTATCCCTTGTGAGAAAATCCACCAAATACTGAATGCCAATACTATTGGTATCCAGCTTAGGCTAGACAATAGCCAAGGGTCATGGCGCAGCAGAGGCCATTGAGGGCGAACCTGAATCGACATAAGGCTTATAGCTCAACCACTAAACTCATTCCCATACGCAAACCTTCGACAGGTGTGGTAGGGCGAGCTTCGATTTCAAAGGTGCGTAAATCAAACCCTTGTGAGGCGTCTGTTGATCGCCATGTGGCGAAATCACCCATCACTGCAATGTGGGAAACGATAAATTCTACTTTGGCTTCTAAAGCAGGTAAGTAAGCCGTAAATGTTGTGCCTTTCGTAAAATGCTTGAGTTGATCTTCGCGTACGTTGAGCACCGCCCATGAGTCTTGGGTATCCACGACAGTGACGACAGGGAAGCCCTGTGGAGCCAGTTCGCCGCTTTGCAGCAGTACTTGGGACACTTCACCGTCAAACCAACTCTCAATTTTAGTATCCGCGGCATAAGCTTCAACTTCCGCTACGGCACCAGCAGCCATACGTTCTTTTTCCGCGGCAGCGAGTTTAGTTTCAGAGCGTGCGCCTTCTTTGGTCATTTGATACATCTGAAAAGCGGCGCTTTCAGTATATTTAGCGGCCTGCCATTGGGTATTCGCTTCATCACGCTTTTGTTCAGCGACGACACCATCACGGTAAAGATTATTGACACGCAAATAGGTTTTTTCCATTAAATCCGCTGCGGCTTTGGCTTTAAGCCATTGATCTTTTGCCGCTTGGATCTGCTGATCGCGTGCGCCTGTTTCTGCTTCTTTAGCCAGTGCGCCCGCCGCTTTTTGACCCGCAATCGCTTGATCTAATTTGGCTTCAATTTCAGGGCTGTGCAGCGTGAAAATGAGCTGGCCACGTTCAACGCTATCGCCTTTGCGCACCAGTACCTGATCAATACGGCCGGGAACTTTTGAGGAAATACTGTATTGTTGAGATTCAATTTGACCTTGTAAGCGGACAGGTTTAGGTTGAGATGCTTGGTAAAAGCGATAGCCTACCCAAGAGATCGCCACCACAGCAGCAAGAGCAATCAGTGTTGGTTTTACGGCTTTCATAAGGCATCCTTTTGAGCAGGTGATTCGTGAGTCATTGATGAGTGCAACAAAATCGCTGATTGTGTGTAGATAGGGAAAGTATTCATTTCACTGGTCAATGCCAGTAACTTATTTAAAGAAAGTAAGTAGTTGAAGCTGGCTAATGACTGTTGCGTTTTTATACTCGCAAGGTAGAGCTCTGCATCCACTACATCTAAAGACGTTGCTAAACCCTGACTGAATGCCTTTTGGCGTAGGTTCAGGTTTTCATTAGCCAGTGTGAGACTTGAGTTTAGTCCCATCACTTCTTCCAATGCTTGTTCGGCTTCCAAATAGGTTTTTTCCACCAACACGCTCAAGTCTTGCTTAGCTTGCGCCTTTAAGTAACGTACTTGTGAGACCGCGCTGTGCGCTGCTTTGACTTGATCGCTGCGACCCGATGTTTCAATTAACGGAATGTTGACCCCAATACCCACTAACCAATCCGGTTTCATTTGGCTGGCCAGCGAATCGTCTTCATGTAGGCTGTAATCACCGTAAAGGTAGACTTCTGGATAGTATTTGCCTTTTTCAGCTTTGATCAAGCTGCTTGCTTGCTTTTCTTTTGCTTCAAGTAGTGCCAAGCCCGGATAGGTATTGAGCGTTTGCTCCACAAAAACAGAGAGCGGCGGTAAACGGTCATTGACAAACAGTGAACCACTTGGCTCGACTTTTTCTGTTTGACCTAGAATTTGGGTTAGTGCGCTTTGGGCAATATCTAAGGTTTTTTGTGCTTTTTTGCGTTCAACCGTTGCTTTATCTAATGAGGCTTCAGCTTGTAGCCGTTCCACATGGGCAATTTGTCCTTGTTGCTCTAACTTTAGTGCATTATCACGGTGCTTGGTTAACCCTTGCTCAACGGCTTGGCGAGTCACTAAAACCTCTTTTGCCAAAAGAACACTAAAGTAATATTTGCTCAAGTCTTCATAGCGCGCTTGTGTTTCCATTGCGAGCTGGCTTTGTGCTTCTTCTTTTTTACCTTCCGCAGCGGCTTGTGCGGCGCTGATCCGTCCGCCTGTAAAAATGGGCCAAATAGCGCGAATCGAAGAGCTGAAAATATCACGTTCGGTGATGGTTGATGTGATGGAGCCTGCACTGGCGAGTATCGGTCCTAAAACTGGCTCCAAAGATGATGGGATAGATTGCCCAGTGCTATCGAATATCTGCTTTCCTGACAAAGTAACATCTTGGTCTAAACGCGTGTAGTTTGCACCAATAGAAACAGCAGGCAAATTGAGACTGTCTGTGGAATTTTCAATATGCTGATAGCGTTCGACATTTGCCCGCCCAGCGGCAAGTGAATTATTGCTCTGTTGCAAAAGATCCCATGCTTGTTGAAAGGAAATCGGCGCGGCGAAAGAAGGGGCTGCACCAAGCAGAGTAAAGACGAATAGGCTGAGTGTTTTCGCTTTCATGCTAAGCTCGAGTAATAATAATTAGAGTTAATGCTCTAGTTTTTTGCTGCGGAAGTCAACAGTGTGATGGGTTGAAATGTCGAAACAACAGCAAGTGATATGCGCTAGCATGAAGCGCATATCATCAAAATTCAATATTTAAATTTAATACTTATGGTAAGAAGGGCAGAGATAATCGGCCCGCCAAACCAATTTTTTACTACCTCTAACGTTGGTACTGCCTTGCATCGTGGTCAGCACGTCCTTACCCGACATCTGCGGGAAAGCGAGCAGGACTCTCAGGTCATCATTTGACTCAGTCGCTATTTCTTCATAAGCCCGAACGTGAGTAAAGGTTGACTGTAAATGGTTAAACAGCATATCTCGGGAAAGGCAAATTCCAAAGGCATCGCGTTTCATTGTAAGTGTCCTTCTGACAATGTTATGAATGGAATCGATAGCAATTGGTATGATTATTATAGGGCTATCTTTTTGTGAGGTTTCCTCATCATCTTCTTCACTGCACAATTAGTATACAAATGCTTTTGCATTATAAGATAAAATTTTTCTAAAATAGGTGTGATATAGATCACGAAATAACCATGATAATTTTTTATAAAACCTTGTGCATATTCTGCTTGGCAAGTCTTCGAAATAGATTGCAATAAAACGAACCAAAATGGTGCGTGGAATGCGTAGTATTGTTCACAGTTATTCGTTTCTCTCTTCGCTCAAATGTTAAATAAGTGTTAGCTTGTATGCAGCGTTAAAGAGGGATTTATGGTGTGGAGTAGTATCAGTTTTCGTAAGCGTATGCTGATCATAATGACCCTTTCAGGGTTGATTGAATTACTGCTGTTAGTTGCCGCTGGTTTTGTGTACATCAAACATTCTCAAGAAGAAGAGATGGGCTTAAAGGCTTTGGGGGTTGCTTCATTTCTTGCACAAACTCCATCAGTGGTCGATATGCTTGAATCTGGTAGTGGGGTGGATCACCAACAGCGTTATCGAGAGTTAACAAAATTAATCGGTGCAACCTTCATTGTTATCGGCGATCAACATGGGATCCGCTTAGTCCATCCTGTTGATGAACGAATTGGTCTTCCCATGAAAGGGGGAGATAATGATCAAGCTTTGCTACATGGTGAGTCATACGTTTCTTTTGCTCAGGGTTCATTGGGCAAATCCGTGCGTGGAAAATCGGCGGTAAAAAATGCCCAAGGACAAATCGTTGGTGTGGTGTCAGTTGGTTACTTAATAGAACGACTACAAGATAAAATTGAACCTTTTCTCATCTACCTAATTGGGATGGCACTGCTGGTAGTGCTGGCTAATGCTGTACTTTCGAGCTACGCCTCACGTCGTTTTCAGAAAGCGATACTCGGTTTTGAACCAGAAGAGATTGGCCGATTGTATGTCGAACTCGATGTCACCATGAGTACCTTAAAGGAAGGCATTTTAAGTATTGATGAGGCGGGTATTCTTCGTTCCATTAATAAAAGTGCGTGTGAGATTTTGGCGATTAACCGAGAGAAAGCGCTTAATCAACCACTTTCTCTGTTTCTGCCTGAAAGTGATCTCATGAGTGTTATTGAAAGTGGCACGCCTGATCACGACATCGAGCTGTACCTCAATCAACAGCGTCTGATCGCCAATCGAAGTCCGATTATTGTTGACGGTAAAGTGGTTGGGGCGGTGTCCAGCTTCCGCCTCCGAGATGAAATCAACGAGTTAACCGAGCAACTCTCCCAAACCAAAGAGTATGCTGAAATGCTGCGCTCTCAAACTCACGAACATCGCAACAAACTCAACACCATCAGTGGGCTTGTACAGATGGGAGAGCTGGAAGCGGTTCAGCATTTAATCGGCCAAGAAACGGCTCATTACCAATCGCTCATTGAATTTCTACGCGAGACAGTTAGAGATCCACTCATTGCCGGAATGCTGCTGGGTAAAACTGAGCGGGCTCGTGAACTTGGTTTGGAGTTAGTCGTTGAAGAGGGATCGCGTCTAGAACCTTTGCCGCAGCGTATCAATGCCGAAGATATCGTCACTATCTTGGGTAACCTGATTGACAATGCATTTGATGCGACACTCACGATGATCCGCAATGAAAAACGGGTGACACAAGAACGACGCATCATTGAAGTGTCACTCAGCGATTATGGTGCCGAAATTATTCTTGAAGTGGATGATAAAGGGTGTGGTTTACCCGAACAAATGTCGCCACAGCAATTATGGCAAAAGGGAGTCTCTAGCAAAGCAAAACATAACCGAGGTGTGGGTTTACACCTGGTAAAACAGTTAGCTGATCGCTATCAAGGGCAGCTAGAAATGAAAAGTAATCAAGATGTTGGAACAAGAGTTACGGTTTATCTGCCTAAGGAAGAACAAGTATGAATACCCGTGTCATGATCATTGAAGATGATATCGCGATTGCGCAATTACATCATCGTTACCTGACACAAATTGAGGGATTTGAAGTCATTGGCATTGCAACGACTCACGCCGATGCCCAATTGCAGTTAGATATCCTCAAACCCGATTTAGTATTGCTGGATGTTTATCTACCGGATGGTACGGGGCTCGATCTCTTACAGAAAGTTCGAGGCAATAACCAAGGCTGTGATGTAATTTTGATTACTGCAGCGCGCGATGTTGAGACGCTACAACAGGCAATGCGTGGTGGCGTAGTTGATTACTTGCTCAAGCCAGTCATGTTTCCCCGTCTTGAATCGGCATTGAAGAAATACCAAACCCAACAATTAGAGCTGGGCTCCGTGGCTGATGTTGACCAAAACGTAGTTGATAAAATGTTGACAGCCAATACCAGTGAGCTTCCCACTCATCTGCGTCTTCCCAAAGGAATTGATGGGGTTACGCTAGACAAAATACGCCATCTTTTTAATGCACCATGCAGTTTGACCGCGGACGAAGCGGGAGAAAAAATTGGCGCAAGTCGAACCACGGCAAGGCGTTATCTGGAATATTTAATCAGCAGTGGTGAGCTAACCGCCGACTTAAATTACGGCACGGTTGGTCGCCCGGAGCGTTGCTATAAAAAAGTTGTGCGTTAGGCCGAGAGATTTAATGGGTTAACCGCATGAAATTTAATGCTATTTAATCACGTCGTTCGTATTGTTGATGATGAATGCTTGCGATGAACTAGACGGCGTTTCAAACCCCATCTAAAGTTTAAGGACAAAAGGCAGATAACATCATGTAGGAGAGAGGATGAACGTAATCAAATATCTGCGTACTATTCTACCTATGTGGCTAATCAGTGTGTTGGCATCATCACCTGCTTATCCCGCTAGTCTTGAAACACTAACGTATTATACAGAGGCCTATCCCCCTTTTAATTTTATGAATCAGGGCAAAATCACTGGAATTTCGGTTGATTTACTTCAAGAAGCCGCTAAATTCTCAGGACATGACGTATTATTGAGCCAAATCGTATTGCAACCGTGGGCTCGTTCTTATCGCTCTACCATTTTGAAAAAAGACGGAGTACTTTTCTCGACAACAAGGACGTCACACAGAGAGGAATTATTTCATTGGGTAGGCCCAATTGATGACATCAAAGTTTCGGTAATTGCACGTAAAGGCAGTAATATCAAACTTGGGGAACCTTTAGAAATTACCTCCTATAAGATAGGGGTGATAAAAGATGACGTCGGCGAACAAATGCTGTTGCAATATGGTGTTCCGAGAGACTCAATGCAAGAAGCAACGGATGTCACTATGTTGGCAGAGCAGTTAGTGAAAAAGCGTATTGATTTGATTGCATACGATGAACGGTCAGCCCATTGGTGGATAAAACAAGCAGGATATGCCCCCGATCAATTTGAAACACTTTATGTGTTAAAGCAGGGATTACTTTACTATGCTTTTAATAAAAATATAGACCAAACACTATTAGACGATTTACAAATGGGTATTGATAAAGTAAAGAACACGGTTAATGAAGACGGTGTTAATCGATATCAAGCCATATTAAACAAATACCAATAACCATTCTTAAGATTAGTGACCAGTATGAGCAACCCAAGTAGTACAATTTTGACAGAGAGTGGTACCAACGAACTTGAGATTATTGAGTTCCATTTAGAAAAGGTACTGCCAGATGGACGCACGAAAACCTGCTATTACGGCATTAACGTTGCGAAAGTTAGGGAAGTGATACAAGTTCCTGATACCACCGATTATCCCAATGCTCAGCCGCATATGATCGGTGTATTTTCGTCACGTGATGTACTGACTCCGTTAGTTGATCTTGCCGGTTGGCTTGGTGTGCCTACTAATCCAAGCCTTGATCGAAAGTTTGTTATCGTGACGGATTTTAACCGCATGACCAATGGCTTTTTGATTGACAGCATTAGTCGTATTCACCGTATTTCTTGGAACGATGTTGAATCGCCGAGTCAGTTTTTAGAAGCGGGTGAGCAAGATTGCGTCGTGGCGGTTGTTCGCAAAGACGGCAACCTGATCATGATTTTGGATTTTGAGAAAATCATCGCTGACATCAACCCTGAATTGAGTATGGAAAAATACGATGTCACGGTGGACAGATCGGTCGACCTCAACCAAAAAATGATCAGCAAACGTAATGCGAAAACCATCATGGTGGTGGATGATTCGGCGTTTATCCGCAGTTTAATACAAGACACATTAAGCTCTGCAGGCTACAACATTATTGCGTGTAAAGACGGTGGTGAAGCCTATGAGAAATTGATGGAAATTGAAAAAGTAGCCAAGTCCGAAAACGTACCCGTGACAGAGTTAGTGAATGCGATCGTAACGGATGTAGAAATGCCGCGCATGGATGGTATGCACTTGTTGAAGCGCTTGCGTGACAGCGAAACTTATAAAACAACGCCGATAGTGATGTTCTCCTCGATCATGAGTGATGATAACCGAGCCAAAGCATTAGCACTGGGTGCTGATGATACCTTGACCAAACCCGAAATTGGCAAAATGGTCACCCTGATGGATAAATATGTATTTGCTTAACCTTTATACTCTTCCCGCTTAGAGTTGTTTGGGTATAGCGGTCAGTCTGCGACCAATTAAGGAGAGTCTCATTTGAGGCTCTTTTTGTTTTATCACAATTTTGAACGCTAAGCTTAGCGGCGCGAATAGCGAGTGATGAGTAAGGAGAGATGGGAGGAAGATCAAACTCTATTAGATTGGTCAAAATGTAATATTCTTTCACACTTTATCATTCCTCATTCTACGCTTTGTCTTTCCGATCACGTTTTTATCTTGCTCTCTCTGCTTTCCTTTCATCTCATTTACCCTGAGCGTGAGTGAACTCTGTGTTTTTCTTCTCCTCCCTTGGCTCTACGCCCTGAGAGCAAAATGGCAAGGGGGAGGTAATTGGCGGTGTCAAAATTATAACGTTAGCTTAGGTAGATATAGACATATG
>NZ_CAWNHY010000211.1:0-2346 GCF_963874335.1 Vibrio sp. V10_P2A27P122
ACTTCAGTCACACTCTGTTGAACGGTTGTAACCTCTCCCAGCTCATGATCGTAATTCAGTGTACCAATAGAACCAGCAGAACCACCAGCTGGCTCTCTCAGTACATGATCCAGAGTTATTGATTGCTGTTGGTAATTAGTTAAACCCAAATTATTGGTAAAATCATTATCTTCATTGGGCTCAGCCGCCACCGCTTTGATATTAAGATTAAATCCTTCCCCAGCCCTTGCAAAAACCAAACAGCTTAAGTCAGCAGCAGGGCACTTTCCATCTGGATGAGCTAAGTTATAAGAGTGATTGGTGCTAAGCACCAACGCACGAGGAACTCGTATAAAAGTCGTTTGACCTGTTAGTTGCAAATCCTGCTCATCACCACTCCCCGTTAAACGAGCATTCAAAGCAAGGCTACCAGCCTCACGATAGGATACGTTAATGCTCGCCTCACCATTTTGGTTGAAATTGAGCACCACTGGCGTTGCAGTATTGGATGACTGCCCTACCGCCACACTATTCACACCAACCGATAAAGCGCTAAAACCTTGCCCCCCATTAGGGCTCAAGTAATCACTCCAAAAGGAAACGGGTTTTTGTACATTTTGAAAACTAGGCAAACACAGTTGTGAAGCGTTATCTTTTCGTACCGCTTTAATGGTCCCAGTTACCGATTGATTGGCATAGGAATTAGGTATATCCAAAATGAAGCCACTGTCAACGAAATTAAGCGTACAATTTTGGGCAGAATACCCCCCACTACCATATCGACAAAGATTGGTCGAAAAAGGTTTAGCACTAGGTACTGAGCTCTGAACCCCCACAGTTACATTCCCTGCACTATTTTTACGAAGCTTCAGATTAGCAATACCATTCGTCATATTAACTTGGGAGCCACCTTGCCATCCACCGCCAGCAGAAGGCAATGAATTTGGTAGTAAAGTCGCGGTGATCGGCTGTTGGTAAAGCTCACTACAACTGCTATTTGCACAAGCTTGTATTTGTACATCAGCGGCGTTGCAAGTTAGCCCATCTGACGATGGTAAAGTAAAACGAAAATGATCAACCTGCTCCCCCACGTCACGAGACTTCAAGGCACAAACCTTAAAGTTTTCAATCTCATGGTTATTAACAGAAGCCCCTGTTGAGCCTGCAAGAGAAAGTAAAAACTCTTCAGGTGTCGCACCTTGATTAGGATTCGATAGCACATTAAACCAATCGATAACTGTCTGCATATTGCCATTCACCAGACGATCCACACGAACATAAACCGCGTTATTATTTCGTGAATCGATGGTGATGAAATAGCGATGCCCGGGACCTGGCCCTGGAAAAGAACAGTTACCGCCCCACCATTGACAAGTACGACGTACATCCAGCTTGGGGTTCAAATTAGCGGCAGTTCCCACTAGATAGCGATAACTTGCGGCTTCAGAGCCTCGAATGGCAACGGCTTGGCGACGAAAACCAGGCCCTCCGACTCTTCCCTCTGTTGGGTTGGAATAATTTCCCCATTCATCCAAACCAACCCCAAGCCAACCTCCAGCAAAACCCGGCTTAATTGGATTGGAACTTGTGGTGGGTGCATACCCTAAAGAGCCGCCAAAACCACCCGTTCTAGGGATAATCTCGGCATCCGAAAAAATAATCGACACCCCATCAGCACCATCACCGGTTAAATTCGCCCACGCATAGTAATCAAACTCAACAGTAACTAAGTTGCCAGCCGCTGGGAAAATTCGTTGATAAGTCACTGCGGTTGCTTGGTTATTCTGATCCTCAGTTAAGCGTAAGCGATTACTAATCAAACTCGGCGTAAAGCTACCAGTACTAGTATAAGGGATCCAATTCTGACCAAGCGAGGAGCGGTTAAAATCATCCTCAAAACAAGCATAGCCTTGCTGCTCATTTTGATTGATCTGAGTATTCCCCTCCATCATTAATCGGCGGCTTGTCGTACGGCCATTGATTGTGGCAGAGTTATTCAGAGCTAGAGTGTTACCTATGTAAACATAACCATTAACTTGTGTATTACCATTCAGAGAAAGATTATTAAATCCAACGATCGTTAAATTCCCCGCACCAGAAATATTGATATCTGAACTATTCCAGCTAGAACTATTTTTTATAAATAGCCGAACATCGCCTTCTACTTCAACAATTGCATTGGAGTTTAACTGTAATGTTTCAATCCAATAGTCACCCGACGACAACACAAGAGTTGCGCTTGAGCCCATATCTAAAGACTTTATTTTATATTCAGACAACCCTGAAAATTGAAGCGTGCAGCTATCGTATAGTTGTAGTTTTCCTATATTTGATTGGTTCAATACAATGCTTTGTCCACTATAACAC
>NZ_CAWNHY010000212.1:0-2343 GCF_963874335.1 Vibrio sp. V10_P2A27P122
GCGCAGGATATTTCATTTACAACGCTGTACATATTCAATCACAAACGCCGCTATTGCATCGAGATCATTGATGTTCATCTGTGGTAAAGCACTTTTCACAACTTCATCCGCGGCGATAGCGATGATATTTTCATCATTTGGATATAGCCAAGGTTTACCCACTTCAGCACGGTGCAATTCAATTTTTGGAAAGGCGAGGTTTTTACACCCTTCAACTAAAATTACGTCGAGTTTATCGCAATCAAAGCGAGACAAAAGATATTCGAAATCGGGTTCGGCTTCTGGCGTCTCAGTCATCATGGCATGACGATAGCGCGATGCAACTAACATCTGGCTTGCCCCCGCTTTACGCAGCCGATGGCTATCTTTACCTGGTTTATCAATATCAAAATCGTGGTGCGCGTGCTTAAGTACGCCTAATGTTAGGCCTGCTGCCCTTAACTTGGGCAACAAGGCTTCAAGCAGGGTTGTTTTTCCTGTGCCAGAGTAGGCCGCAAAGCCAAGCAAAGGGCATGAAGGCGCTTGATATTTCATGATGTCAAAGTTCCAAATTGTGCCAGATCTTGAGGCGTGTTGAGGTTCAAAAAGCAGTTTGGCGAGTCGCTAAAGTCAACGTAATCTGTGTGGCATTCTTGATAAAGACGGGTGATTTTTCTCTCGCCACGTTCTAAAAATGCAGTCAGTGTTGGCAGCACACGTTGGTGAATAAGGGTGAATACGGGTTGAGCGAAGTGACCATCATGGGCGACTAAAATATCATGCGAGTCTTGAGCTGCATGGCAAAAACGCGCAACAAGATCGTCATTGATCAACGGGCAATCGCAAGGGACAAATCCGACCCAATCGGTTTGTGCATGGGTTAACCCTGCCTGAATTCCAGCGAGTGGACCGGGATAATCAGCCATGGTATCGGAAATGACAGGCGCAAACTGACGATACTGTGCATGGTTACGATTAGCGTTAATCGTCAGGTTAGTAGATTGCGGCTTAAGCTTATTCATGACATGTTGAATCAAAGGTTGGCCATTGAGTTCAATCAGCCCTTTGTCTTGTCCACCCATACGGCTGGCTTGCCCACCCGCTAAAATAACCCAACTTGTTTGTGTGGGAAGTAACATGAAATGTCTCTTAATTGTGCGATGAGAAGAGCGCCGTACAGACAAGTTAAACTCATTGATTGAGCATCACTCGCCCATTTTTAGTGGCGACAAACCAAGGTAAGGATGATAACCCAACTCATGCCTTGGTGCTAACTGGCTGATGATTATAACCAATCTCATTTGTGCGGGTGGATCTTTTTCATTGCTCTCGTTAAGTTGTTCATTGCTCTCACTAAGACACAAACGCCTCCATTCGTTTGGAGGCGTTTGGTCAAGCTAGGCAGTATTAAGCATCTTCAGGTAGTAGGAATAACCCCACGGGGTTGATCGTCAGGTAAGGGTGATCAGCGTAACTGGGGTCAAATTGTGACGAGTTGAGTTGCAGTAACAGCTCTTTGTTGTGCCATTTAACCAACACTTCATACATCGACCCCATGTAAGCAATACTGGTAATTTGACACTGTTGGCAGGCATCACCGTCCGCGCAGAGCAAAATAGCTTCTGGTCGAACACCAATTTGATAATTCCCCGCAGGCAAAGCCGTGACACTGTCATCATTAGCAGGGATCTTATAGCCATTGATGATCAAATATTCACCATCATATTGACCCTCAAAAATATTGGCTTCGCCCATGAAGTTGGCCATAAACATCGAGGTTGGGTGCTTATACAGTTGAGTTGGTGAGCCCTGCTGCATGATGTCGCCATCTTTCATCACAATCACAGTATCAGAAACGGCAAAGGCCTCCGCCTGATCGTGCGTCACATACAAAGAGGTGATATTAAAACGCTGTTGCAACTCTCGAATAGTTTCACGCATGCTGCGTCTTAAATTGGCGTCCAAGTTACTGAGCGGCTCATCGAATAGCAATACCTTAGGCTTAAGCACCAACGCGCGAGCGAGCGCTACTCGCTGTTGCTGACCTCCTGAAATTTGGTCAACGTAACGTTCTCCAAAGCCTTCTAAATCTACTAATTTCAAGGCTTCATCCACTCGCTGTTTTACTTCATCTTTACTCAAGCCAATCATTCTTAGGCCGTAACCTACGTTGTCATGTAAGGAAAGGTGAGGAAACAGAGCGTAAGATTGAAACACCATGCAGATGTCACGTTGCTGGATGGAGGTACTCGTGACGTCTTCACCATCAATAAAAATTTGGCCGCTGGTTGGTTTTTCGAGCCCTGCGACCAAACGCAGCACGGTCGTTTTTCCACATCCTGAAGGGCCGAGCAGTGTTACAAG
>NZ_CAWNHY010000213.1:0-2340 GCF_963874335.1 Vibrio sp. V10_P2A27P122
ACTTTTAATTGAACGCCTAACAGTTAGTGAAAATTTTAAAAATAAAAGGTTCAACGGGAAATTATAGTGATTCAATCAAAAAAACAAGTTTTGTATAGGTAATTTCAGCGTGATTATTGTTAGATATTTGATCCGCGAGACACTCAAGAGCCAATTTGCGATCTTTTTCGTACTGTTTCTCGTGTTTCTTAGCCAACGATTTATTCGCGTTTTGGCTGAAGCTTCCGATGGTGACATTCCAGCACGAATGATCTTATCTATTGTAAGTTTAAATATGCCCGCAATGGGGTTATTAATGCTGCCTTTGAGTTTGTATATCGGCATCTTACTGACTTTTGGACGTTTGTACGCAGAAAGCGAAATTACGGTGATGAATGCCACTGGCATCGGCAATAAATTTTTGATCCGTGCTGCACTCTATTTGGCTTTGATCACTTCAGGTGCTGCAGCATTTAACGCATTCTGGTTGGCGCCTTGGAGCCAAGATAAAGAAGCACAATTAATGGAGCAGCTTGCAGCAGAAAATAGCGTTGATTTGCTACAGAAAGGACAATTTCAACGCACACCGGATGGTTCCTCGGTGGTTTTCATCGAAAATATTGAAAACAAAAAACTGCATAATGTGTTTGTTGCGCAGCTTGCACCAAAGGATTCGATACTCCCGAGTGTGATGTTCTCTAATTCTGGTGATGTTAAAGAGCTCAGTGATGGCCGTCAGATGATCACCATGTATGACGGGATTCGCTATGAAGGCGTGCCAACACGCGTTGATTATATGATCACAAAATTTGACGAATACGAAGGTTTAATTGGCCAGCGTGAAGTTAAACCCAAAGGACGCGATTGGGAGGCGTTACCGACATCCAATCTGCTTTCCAACCCGGATCGAAGAGCGAAAGCTGAGTTGCAATGGCGAATTTCTCTGGTGATTTGTATTCCGTTACTCACCATGCTGGTGGTCCCTTTGTCGGCGGTTAACCCTCGGCAAGGACGCTTTGCGAAAATGGGACCTGCAATCTTAATTTATTTGGCCTATTTTATGGCCATCAGCGCAACCAAGTCTGCCATTGAAGATGGCTCACTTGCTACGGTGATCGGTATGTGGCCAATCAATGCTGCGTTACTTTTGGCGGCGATTTCAGTGAATATCATGGACAGTGTGCCAGTGCGGCGCTTCAAAGATAAACTAAGACTAAAGAAGGCAGCATAACGCGTGTTTAAGATTTTAGATTTATACGTCGGCCGTACTATTGTTGCGACAACCTCGTTAGTGCTGGCGACCTTTGTTGGTTTGTCCGGCATTATCAAATATGTTGAGCAATTGAGAAAAGTCGGGGAAGGAAGCTACGATTTACTGCAAGCTTTACTGTTTGTGGTGTTGAGCATTCCTCGTGATATCGAGATGTTTTTTCCTATGGCCGCCTTACTCGGTGCGTTGATTGGGTTAGGTATGTTGGCATCAAGTTCTGAGCTCGTTGTCATGCAAGCTGCGGGGTTTTCTAAGCTTAATATCGGTATGTCGGTATTAAAAACCGCAGTGCCATTAATGATCATTGTCACCTTGCTTGGCCAATGGGGAGCACCCCAAGCGCAGAAGATGGCGCGAGATCTGCGAGCTTTTTCTCTCTCTGGCGGTAGTATTGTTTCAGTGCGCAGCGGTGTGTGGGCGCGCGATGTGAATGATTTTATCTTTATTGGTAAAATTGATGACAACAAACTCTATGGCTTAAATATGTGGCGCTTTGATAACAATAAGAGTTTGCAAAACATCCTTTTTGCCGAAGAGGTGGATTACGATAAAGACAATCAATGGGTAATGAAAAATGTTCAAATCACCGACATGCGCGATGATGTATTGATAACAAAGCAAACATTACCTGAATATCGTTGGACGACTTCATTAGCTCCAGACAAACTAGCAGTGGTCACGGTCAAGCCTGAAGAGTTGTCACTGAGTGGCTTGTATGATTATGTCAGCTATTTAAAAACGTCGGAGCAAGATGCTTCACGGTACGATCTAGCGTTGTGGCGTAAAATCACTCAACCTTTTTCCATTGCTGTGATGATGCTGATGGCATTATCGTTTATTTTTGGGCCATTGCGCAGCGTTACTATGGGCGCAAGGATTTTGTCAGGCGTGATTGCAGGCTTTACATTTTATATTTCCAGTGAGTTTTTCGGCCCACTGAGTCTTGTTTATGGTATCCCACCAGTGTTTGGTGCCGTCGCACCCAGTTTGGTGTTTCTCAGCGTTGCCGTAATGTTGTTAAGACGAAAACTCTAAATAAAAATGACAGGTAAGAACTATCAACAAAAAGGAAGGGCAAACCTTCCTAATGC
>NZ_CAWNHY010000214.1:0-2335 GCF_963874335.1 Vibrio sp. V10_P2A27P122
TTATATAATTAACTCTATTTCAATAAGTTATTTGATATTGAAAAGTTATTGATTCATTTGTTTATTTTGGAATGTATTTTGCTTTAAGGCTGTTCAATACCAATAACTCACTATATTGGTGAGAAAATAATCAAGTAGCACAGGATTGGTGCACAACATTTCAATGGAGAATCACTAAGATGACTCAAACCGTAAGTCAGGTTCAAGGTGCCGTACAAGCCCTGACTCAAAGTTCTGATACGCTATTTTTGCTGCTCGGTGCAATCATGGTGTTTTTAATGCACGCTGGATTTGCCTTTCTTGAGGTGGGGACTGTGCGTAAAAAGAACCAAGTGAACGCGCTGGTAAAAATTCTCGCCGATTTCGGTATTTCTACGATCGCCTATTTTTTTATCGGTTACTGGATAGCCTACGGCGCTCATTTCTTTACTGATGCACAAACCCTTGCCCAAGGGAACGGCTATCATCTAGTTAAGTTCTTTTTTCTATTGACGTTTGCCGCCGCTATTCCTGCTATCGTTTCTGGAGGCATTGCCGAGCGCGCTCGGTTTTACCCGATTCTCATTGCTACTTTTTTCACCGTCGGGTTTGTTTATCCGCTGTTTGAGGGAATGATTTGGAATGGCAATTATGGCGTGCAAAGCTGGTTTGAAGCTCAATTCGGTGCTGCTTTTCACGATTTCGCTGGCTCTGTGGTCGTGCATGCAGTCGGCGGATGGATTGCACTTATCGCTGTCATGTTTCTAGGAATGCGTAAGGGAAGAGTACGTGCAGGAAAGCACACCAACTTTGCTCCATCCAACATTCCGTTCCTAGCACTGGGCGCGTGGATCCTTTGTGTGGGCTGGTTTGGTTTTAACGTCATGTCAGCGCAAACATTAAATGGAATTAGTGGATTAGTCGCGATGAACTCTTTAATGGCCATGACTGGTGGTATTTTAGCAGCGTTAATTGTCGGAAAAAATGACCCTGGCTTTATCCACAATGGTCCTCTAGCGGGATTAGTCGCGGTGTGTGCAGGATCGGACTTGATGCACCCACTGGGTGCCTTAGTGACGGGAGTGGTAGCGGGTGCTTTATTTGTTTGGTTGTTCACTCAACTACAAAACCGAACGAGAATAGACGATGTATTAGGTGTATGGCCATTACATGGTGTTTGTGGTGCATGGGGTGGGATTGCCGCTGGTATTTTTGGCCAATCATCACTCGGCGGCCTAGGTGGTGTCAGCCTCGCCGTTCAACTACTAGGAACCTTATTGGGTATTTCAGTGGCAGTATTGGGTGCCACAATCGTTTATGGCTCTCTCAATGTATTGACTGGATTGCGTTTATCTGAAGAAGACGAATTTAACGGCGCGGATTTGGCTATTCATAAAATCTCCGCCATTAACGAAGATTGATTACATATAGACCGAAGCCGCGGGGTACTTCGGTCTATTTCATAGCTCGGTTTATGTCACAGAAAATAAGCAATCAATGGCTATTTTATACTATGGTCTAACCCTCAAAACTACTGTTGTTATTGCATCGGTGCTAAGCTAGCAAAAAAGCGTGCAATAAGGACATAGTATGAATTTCCCCTACAAGAATATCGTGATCCTCACGGGGGCAGGCATTTCAGCGGAATCAGGCATTAAAACATTTCGTGCCCAAGACGGATTATGGGAAAACCATAAAATAGAGGATGTCGCGACCCCTGAAGGTTTCGCACGTGATCCCGATCTCGTACAGGATTTCTATAATCAGCGTCGTCGAAAACTCCAATCTGAATCAATACAATCTAATGCCGCCCACATCGCGCTTGGTAAATTAGAGCAAGAGCTAGAGGGAAACGTAACGATTATTACGCAGAATATTGATAACCTTCATGAGCGGGGTGGTAGCAAACAGGTGATTCATATGCACGGTGAGCTGCTTAAAGCACGCTGCAGCGTTTCTAACCAAGTAATAGAGCATAAAGACGACATTCTGAGCGGAGAGCTTTGTCATTGCTGTCAAATACCAGCTCAAATGCGACCTCATATTGTTTGGTTTGGCGAAATGCCACTGCGCATGGGCGATATTTATTCAGCACTCGAGACGGCTGATCTTTTTATCTCTATCGGTACATCGGGCGTTGTTTATCCTGCTGCAGGCTTTGTTCATGATGCCAGAATGCATGGCGCACACACCATTGAGATCAACTTAGAACCGAGTGCCGTTGAAAGTGAGTTTGAGGAAAAACGCTACGGTAAAGCCAGTATTGAAGTTCCGCGCTTAGTGGAAGAGATATTAGGGTTAGAAATGCCAAAAAAGAAACACGCCTAGAGTAGGCGTGTTATCTAAACATTGAATA
>NZ_CAWNHY010000215.1:0-2335 GCF_963874335.1 Vibrio sp. V10_P2A27P122
TATTAATTTAGCTCATTTTAAATTAGCAGTATAAGGCTATGTATGCAGTAGCAACACTGTTTGCATAATGCGCTATCGGTTCCTTATTTTACTTTTAAAATCTATAACTCACGACACAAATTAAAAGTGGAAATATTATTATTTAACCAATTTCACCTAGTGAGGGGCTGATCGTTGCCTTTATCGAAGTTAATGCTACGCTAGTTGAATTGATGGAGCATCTTAAATAAGATGACTTCCTCGGATAGATAAATATTTCGCACATAAGGATAATATGCGAAATATTTAATCTGGCCAATGCCAATTAGGCGCATCTAATATTCCCTGCCCCTTTACAAAAGTCTGGCTATTCTGTTTTTCTAATTCAATGATTTTACAATCAGAATGCTTTTTTAGTATATCGATTAATGGCTGAGAATGTGAAATCACCCAAATTTGTGAATACTGGGAAGCATAAAGGATTAACTTCACTAAAGCAGGTAAAACATCGGAATGAATACTATTTTCTGGCTCATTAAGCACCATTAATGTTGGTGGACGTGGCGTTAATAGAGCCGCTACCCACAGAATAAAGCGTAATGTGCCATCGGATAACTCAATGCCGGTGAGCGGCCTTAACAAGCCTTTTTGATGAAAAGCTAATGAAAATAACCCCTCATCATTCCATGATACCCCTAACTTACTACCAGGAAATGCGTGATCGATTATTCGGTTAAGGGTTTCATAATCACCAATTTCAATAATGGTTTGGATCGCCGCAGCAACATCACTGCCGTCATGACTAAGGACCGTTGTTCTTGTCGCGAACTGCGGTATGCGGGCTGGAGCAGCGGCATCCGTACGAAAATGATCATAAAAACGCCAATTTCGGATCATTTCACGTGTCTGGAAAATTTCGGCAACGTCCATTGGATTGGAAAAAGAATCAAAAATCGTATCATAATTAGGGATATATTGAGTTATAGTGTGCCACCCTTTATTATTTCTTACCCTTAGTACTGGTCCTTTGCGTTGAACAGAACAGCTTACAAGACGGTAATGTGGCCCACTAAAAATACACTCATGTTTAATTTCAGGATCGAAGTCAAAAGCACTCTGGTATGGAACAGGCTTGCCTAATGAAATCGTATAACCTAAGCCATCCGTTGAAAACCCAAGCTTTAATCTTGAGCATTCCATAGTGCTACTATAAGATAATTTTTTTTGAGAACCCGCCCAAAATGCAGAAGATAACCCTCCTTCACTTATCAGTGCATTATTAACTCCATTAGTGGCGCTATTCGCCAATAACCTTAACGCTTTATATAAATTGGATTTACCGCTACCATTAGGGCCTGTAATAATATTTACAGTATTTAATGAAATCGCTAAACTTCGGATGGAACGATAATTGGTAATGGCTAGTGTTTTAAGCATATATTACTCGGATGATAAAGTTACTTTCGTATCAGACAAAATAAATGATCATAATCTAGTAGTTGGAAAAAGCCGAGCGATAACGCTCGGCAAGGAAAGAAAATTTAATCAACACAAGAGGCGTAACCAACTTGTCTAGTTCCCTGTGTCTGTGTGCTAGGTGTGACATCTAAAGTGATAATATCGACGAAAAAATCTATATTAGCAGCCATATCTGCTTGATCTGTCCAATACCAATAACTAGTGTCCCATCGATAGATTAATACTTCTTTAACACCATGGATTGACCGAATCTCAGTCGGGGTCGGTAATCTTTTTCCTGAACTTTTACAAAAATTCACTGCCTCGGAGTGTGACAAATGAACGCTCTCTGGGGCATAAAACGTTAGACCACCTACTTTGATCTCTGATAACCTAAACGAGGTATGAATGCCCTCAGTTTTACCATCAATACTTGCCGACATATAAATAGATTCTTTGTAAAAATGTGTGATCTCTACTTTCGCTTTGCCATCAGCATCTGTCTCTATATCTTGATCAAATTTTGGAAAATTAGTACTTCCTGATGCTTCAAATCTAACGGTATAGTTTGGCAATGGATCACCTTTACCATCAACGACAGTAGCAACGACTATATTCTTATCCTTTCCATTTGACTGCGCATTATTCTGAGTCACTTCAATTTTTTGTAGAACAGCATAAACACTAAAGTCCACATTAACCGTTTTAGAATCAGCACCAAAAGTCGCGGTAATGGTTTTTCTACCAGAACGTGAACTCTTAATTTTAACTACTGCCTTACCGCCAATATCTGTCGTGACACTGCTATTACTCAAACTCGCATCACCTGTCACTGCAAAAGTAACAGATTGTCCTACAACCGGGTTACCGTATGCATCCTTCACCGTAGCCGTTACAC
>NZ_CAWNHY010000216.1:0-2284 GCF_963874335.1 Vibrio sp. V10_P2A27P122
ATAATAATGACTCCATTACTTTCGACTCCCTAGAATTGCTTTAACTGCGATAATTGCTGCAACAAATAAAATAACAGCGGCAATTAAATTTGCTTGGTCAATAAAAGCGGGTAATACGCCGGACTTTAAATTTAATTGTTTTCCGTTAGGTAATACAAAGTCTAATGAATGCTCTTTATATTGACCGCTGTTTAATTGTGATACATCAAAGCTAAATATCTTTTTAAACTCATCAATTTGTTGCTCATATTGCTGTTTTAACTCTTCAGTATCAGCAAGAACGGACTCAAGCAAATCAGGCTTATAAAGGCCAACAGTATCGAAGTCGACTTTTCCTTTGAACTCACGACTAACATAAGAGCCAGTGGAAAGCGCATCAGATAGAGCGTCTAAGCTGCCTTTAATCTCACCAGTTTGCGCTCCAATAGCATCAACAACAGAAGAGTTGTCACCGCCACCAGTACCACCACTGGATTTAATAGCGTCAACAATGCTAGCCGTATTAGTTAAACCATGTTCAAGAAGAACACCAATACCAGAACCTATATTATTATTAACATCATATAATTGTCTGTTGGTTTCGTCTAATTTCCAATCCAATGGACGAACAGTTTGTTTTATTTCTTGCAAATTAGTATTAATATTATTAGCTGCGGAATAAATAGTACCATTCAAGCCGCTAATCGAACCCATAAAACTATTGAATTGTTGTTCGGGGAGGCCGCCAGAGCCAGAGTTGCCAGAATTATTATTAATACTATGAAGAGTAGATAAAATAGAATGCAGTGTTTCGGAATAATTGGGAGCATTCTTATTAGCCATATTAGAAAGTATATTTGATTGGCCGCGATTAACATCAATTAAGTCAGCAAGTAAAGGTGAAATTATATGAGTGGATTTAGCCACCTCAGCATTCATATAAGCACCAATTCGTAAAGCCTTTGCTAATTGTGCGGATGATGAATCAAGACCGGAGATAACACCGGGCATAACTGCAAGTTGACCATCTATAACGTGATTATAATGCGGGTCCGTAGGGTCGGGGTCAGGATTAGAACCGCCGTTGTCAGTGCAAGTACCGTTAGCGTCACAAGTGCCATTAGTATCATCAGAGCCAGTACAGGTATCACCAGTTGTCACAAAATAGCCCGTACAATATTGAAGTTTATCAGAACACGTCCAAGTATCTTGCCCGTTGATACCCTCAGAGGCTCGACAGCCATCAACACAAGCAGAAGCAATACGAGCAGTGCCAAGCGGCCATTTTAAAGACGGAGTATTTCCAATTGGGCAAACAGCAGCATGAGACGCAACGGAGGTCAGGAACGCGAGCAGTAAGAAGAGAATGAAAAGAGCGGTATTGATTGCGCTACGCATGTAACCCCCCAGAAGTAAGAAAAAACGCCCCCAATCAGGAGGCGTTGATACCAGTGTAGACCCCGTAAACGAAAGCCCCACCAGTAGACAAAGCAATAAGAACAGTGATGACGTCCGAAACGAGTTCTAACATGTTATTTCATTGCACCTACAATCATGCGCAGACCAAAGCCAACCGCAGCCATTGTAATTAAGCCAACAACAACAAGGCTGTAGTTTGACTGGCCAGAAGTAACAGCCGCTTCGATAGACTCTGGAACAGTAACAGCGAATGAACTTGCAGAAGCTACCGCAGCAGTAACACCAGTTGTGATAGTTGCAGCGTGTTTTTTCATGACGTTGATAAATTTCATAGTATTTACTCTCTTTACTAAGTTAATGATTAACCTCGACCGAGGCCTTTTAAAATACGACCCAAAACATGGCCAGAGACGAAAGCTAATAATAAATAACCGCTAACGTCATCATATAATTGAGGGTCGATAGTTAACGAACCTAGCGAATTGCTTTGTAATTGTTCCAACTCACTAGGCGTTAATATGACGTAAGTACAATCAAACCCTTGTGGGGCAAGCATTAAATAGCCGTTGTATTGTATTACGCAGTTAGACATTATTTAATTAAACCACACGCTTTAAAGTGGGCTTTAATCTCTTCATCCACTGGAATTAATTTCGTAACGATAGAGCCCGAAAGAGGGTCATCCATATTTAAGCCTAAATCCACTTCATACTCACGGCGTGGAACGAGAGCACCAACACGCTCAAGCTCAAGCGCATAGTTAAAGTCAATGATTAACGGCTGGTCATACTTGGAGACTTCACCCGATTCGCCAACAGTACGACGAGTCATTTTAAATTTGTCGTTATCAATATTAAGCGGCTTTAGAGGGCGCGAAATATTAAGC
>NZ_CAWNHY010000217.1:0-2193 GCF_963874335.1 Vibrio sp. V10_P2A27P122
TTATTATAAAAAGCGTTTTACTATAAGGTTATGAAATGAAAACTCTTGAACAACGATTGAAAGAAATCAAAATCGTCCCTGTGATTGCGATTAATGATGCTAGCCAAGCGGTCCCTTTGGCCAAAGTATTGGTTGAAAATGGGTTGCCATGCGCGGAAGTGACCTTTAGAACAGAAGCGGCTGCAGAATCGATTCGTTTGATGCGTGCCGCCTACCCAGAGATGCTGATTGGCGCAGGGACAGTACTGACCACAGCGCAAGTAGACCAAGCTATTGAAGCGGGCGTGGATTTTGTAGTCAGCCCCGGTTTTAACCCAACCACGGTGAGATATTGCCAACAGCGTCATGTGACAATTGTTCCGGGCGTCAACAACCCAAGTTTGGTTGAGCAAGCAATGGAAATGGGTTTGCGCACATTGAAATTCTTCCCAGCAGAGCCTTCAGGTGGCGTGGCAATGCTCAAAGCATTGACGGCGGTTTATCCGGTTAATTTCATGCCAACAGGTGGCGTTAGCCCAAGTAACGTTCAAGATTATTTGTCGATTAAATCCGTAGTGGCGTGTGGCGGTACGTGGATGGTACCGACAGATCTAATGGATAAAGGTGATTGGCAGGGAATTGCGGAATTGGTTAAAGCGCTATAACCCTTTCTATTTTCTTTAAGAACAACGGCTTGCTTCGGTAGGCCGTCTTTTTATTCCCTGCGCACCTCCGACCATTAACGATAACAGTAATCGAGAGTAACGCGCGATCAAAAATCTCGTTACAATCGTTCTCCTACTCATTTCACGATAAGCTAAGCTATGTACGCAAACCGACGCGCAGAATTAATTTTAGTTATCACGACCTTATTGGCTGCTGCGGGCTGGGTGTTTTCCAAACAAGCTATTCAAGGCCTACCGCCTTTTGGCTTTATTGGTGTGCGCTTTCTTTTAGCGTCGCTGTGCCTACTGCCATTTTGTCTTAAAGCGCTGCGCCAAGCCTCACTGCACGATTGTTTAAAATCGATGAGTGTGGGCGTATTGCTAGGTGGCTCGATTTTTTGCTGGATCCACGCGATTTCCATTAGCGATACGCTAGGCGAGGGCGCATTCATCATGAGCCTCTCTATGCTGTTTGTTCCGTTATTAGCATGGCCACTGTTTGGCACTAAACCGGCGCGCGCATTTTGGTTGTCGCTACCCATTGCACTGATTGGGCTTTTTTTACTGTCGTGGAACGGGGAGTGGGTCGTCGCGACTAGCCAGCTGTGGTTTATGGCTGCGGCCTTTAGCCTGGCATTGCATTTTAACTTTAACAGTCGTTTTTCGGCTAATCTGCCGCCGATGTTGCTCACTACATTACAACTGTTTGTTGGCGGCTGCCTTGGGGTATTACTCTCTTTACTGTTTGAGTCATGGCCAGATCAAATAAGTTTGATGACATGGAAGTGGCTTGCTCTGAGCGTGTTACTCGCCACCAGTTTGCGGTATTTGATGCAAACCGTAGGTCAAAAGCACGCCAACCCTACCAATGCGGCGATATTAATGCTGCTTGAGCCAATCTGGACACTGGTTCTGAGCGTGCTGATTTATGATGAATCGATGCCAGCGAATAAGATTTTCGGCTGCGGCTTGCTGCTCTGTTCGCTTCTTTTCTATCGAATGGGCCATTTTCGTCATCGTTGAAAGAGCCAAAGCGTGAAGCGAAATTAAGTTGCTAGAGAGCTCTAAGACGCATTGAGTTTCTTTGCCTTTTAAGGAAGAAAACAGACATTACGCACGTTGATAGCGTAGGGCCATCACGTTTGATTATCGTTTTTGGACAAACTGATTCCCTCTTCTTGAAGGGGAGGTTTTGTTGCTGACGCTCCTTAACCCCCTCCTAACCTCCCCCTGAAAGGGGGAGGAACAGAACAGTTGTCAGCTTCCGCTCTAGAACATAATTGGACATTTCTGAGTTAACGATTTAACTAAATCAACCATCCTTGGATTAGCCTAAGTATGTTAATTCATTTTAACCGCCCCCTTTAATCCGTTCCAGCCAATGCTTTATGGTTTTCATCCATCATTTATTGAAGCCTAAAGCTAATTCCAATTAATTATTAAAACCTAGTTGCTAGTCAATGAGTTAACTATGAATACACATAAGCGTGTTGTTAGTGTGTCACATCATATGAACTTAGTGTGTTACCCACAATACAGTGTGTTATCC
>NZ_CAWNHY010000218.1:0-2183 GCF_963874335.1 Vibrio sp. V10_P2A27P122
CCATAACGCTGCATTAAGGTGTGAGCAACGCTACCTCGATACTTAACCATACCACCGTAAACACAAAACCCAACGATTAGCACCGAAAATGCCAAGCGTTGGGAATCACTCTTAAATGCTTTGTTAGGGCTACGATACCCAGCAATTACTTTCTAGTCGTGATAAAGCTTTCTTGAGATACTTTTCTTTAATTGAAGCTTTATGGTCATTCCATTGATAGATGAATAACTTGATTGAGTCGAAGTCATTTGGACTATAACCCTCATGCTTAACAACCCAGTGAACCGTAGATAACACTTCCATACTTAGTGGTGTTTCATATCCGCGTATCAGTTTCTCAACTTTACAAATAGCCTCATCACTTTCTGGATGGTTAGATAAATATTCTTCCGCTACATCGAGTGAGTTATTAATGATAGAGATCCTTGATTTGGCAACACGGTCTCCAAAACCACTAATAAAATGTCCATCTATATGGCTCAACACATGGTTCAAATTATCGGCATACGGTCCAAAATTGTGAGCTTCATACTTCAGTTTAAGGTCAACTCCCGCTTCCTGGAGGAAGTATGCTAATTTCTGAGCTTCCAATTTAGTACACTCATAACCTTTAGAAGAATAAATACCCAATAGCTTAAGTAATAATGCTCGACCTTTGGTCATATTCGGTACTTTAGTATTAATTACAATATCTTTAGCATCCGGACTACCAAGTGGCTCATAGATATTAATAGAAACATCTTGAATACTACCGAGCTTATCGATAATCATCGATTTTACCGTTGACCACTCCAATCCACCCAGACCTGCGCCTAATGGTGGAATTGCAATAGACTTAATACCGTATTCTTGTATTTTAATTGCTAAATCATCTAAGCCGGATTCAATATACTCATACTTTGACTTACCTTTCCAATGATCTTTAGTAGGAAAGTTAATAATAATTTTACGGTTAAACATGTCACCTTGCTCAGTGACAAACATCTTTCCTATTTTAACCTCTTTACGGTCACAAGCTGATTTATACTGTTTAAAGTTATCCAAAAATGCCTTTTTAAACTGTAAAGCAAGACCTTTCCCCATAACACCAACACAATTTACGGTATTCACTATTGCTTCAGAGTCATCAATTATTATATTTCCAGTTCTGTAACTAATCATAACCCCTCCGCTAAAAATACCAACCAAGCTTAATTTCTACACTTGGTTTGTGTGCAAGATGTTGAATCAAGCTTTCAACACGATCTTTCATAGTCTGATTATAGACCCCAATGGTTTCTATGAGTTCCCAATCTAGTTTGGAGTGAACAAGGAACTCGGACTGCCTTAAGCGACTACCATCTACGAAGTTGTTCCAGTATTTCGCATTGACAACATTCCAAGGCACTTCTGAAAGTTCAGTGAGGTCGTTATAGTAATCTGTCAGCGCCATAATTCCATGACCATCAGTAAATACAAACAACTTTCCAGCCCCATCAACCGTTTGAGCCGTTGTTTTAAAGAAAACAACTTCGCGCATATCGACACCTGGGATGTTTCCTCTATGCACCGCATAAAGCATTGGGGAAAGACTATTAAAGTAAAAAGGCACATAGTCATGGATCACACCACCAGGATCAACTGGGACTTCAAAGCTCTCCCTATGCCCTTGGACACTCTCATATGCTGAGCTTTGGTAAGTAATCGAACTCGAATCAACACCATTCTTACAAATTATCCCTCCTGAACTAATCAAACTTGAGAGGTTGGAAATGTGCGTAAAATGATAAATCGGTGTTGGTAACGGAACTTGTGCCACTGAACTTTCCTTAAAAACTAGAATTTCGCAATTATACGGGACCAAACACTTAGACGCTATAGTCACATGCTGACAAGTAGCCCTAACGCCCGGCTAAGGGGTTGACAACGCACCGCCGAACTTAAAAAACACACTGTAAACACTAAACTTCAATTTTGCACTAAAGTCGCCAAGCGTTGGCAATCCCTCTTGAGCCGTTTGTTAGGCCAACCGATTGATACCAACACTTTTAAAACCAAAGAACAGGGCTTTTTTACAAACTTAAAACCAACTAACCGATTCATTTATAAACCAAAACCCTAAATCAGCACAGAAACAAGAAAACTCAAATTGAGCGATTTGGAAGAAAAGTGACGAGCGTAGCATGCTCGGCGGACGTTTGGAT
>NZ_CAWNHY010000219.1:0-2153 GCF_963874335.1 Vibrio sp. V10_P2A27P122
GTGGAATTAGAATTGTTTCAGACATTCCAGGGGAATTAGTTGATAGTAAATATGTATCTGGTATATTAATAGCACTAAACACTTTTGTAAATGTAGATATGTCAGTCTATGGTTCAAATAATAAATATTATAATATAATAAATATGCTAACTAACGGTGAGAAGAAATTTATATTTTCCGTCATAAAAAACAATATATATCAGCTACCAAAAAATGTTGGATTTTTTAACTCACTCGCAGCACCAGAGGTCATTCTAACTGACAACATTGAGTTATCTTCACCTATTCAATAATTCAGATGAAGTAAGGTTACTAAAGTAACCTTACTTCATCTTTGTTAGGCTGCCTTTCTTGAAGATAGCGGTTTCGCAATCAACACATCATGTAAAACACAAATCGCGCGATTGTAATCGTTGTCTTCTACGACGAATTGTACATTGACATTACGCATCGACGAGTGAGCGGCAATAGGGCTAATTTTTGCGTTAACTAACGCTTGCATGCCTTGCGTTAATGCGTTGTTGGTGTTCATTGATGCACCGATTGCAGAAATGAGGGCGACCATTTTTCCTGATACGGATGCATTCGGGTAGCGCTTCTCTATTTTGTACAACACGTGGTTTAAGTTATCGCTGCTGCCACTGAGGTAATACGTCATCGAGTTTGCATTCATCTCTTTACCAACGAGATGTACCTTAGCTTCGGCGATCACTTCCATCAATTCATAACTGGCATTATCAATTTTCCCGACCATACTTTGGTCAAAAATATGCAAGGCGAACACTTTGTCCTTACCCGCAATAATCTCTACCTTATTGTTCTGAGGCTTATGAACATTGGAAATGAGAGTACCTTTATGCTTTGGTTCGAACGTATTTTTGATTCTGAGCTCAATCCCCTGCTGACGCAGCCCAGCTGCCGCATTCGGATGAATCGCTTCCATACCTAAATTAGCCAGTTGGTCTGCTACGTCAAAGTTCGTCAATCCCATCGGGCTAACCTTATCGGCGCCTACAATTCTCGGGTCTGCGGAGCTTAAGTGATACTCTTTATGGATGATCGCTTGCGTTGCGTTGGTTAATGCAGCAATGCGGCTAAAGGTCATTTCACTATAGCCACGATCATAGGTTTTCATTAATCCTTCATTACAATAGGCGTAGCCAGTCACGATTGGCAATTGCGTTGCTACATCAATGTCTTCGAAGGCAGCCAAAATCACCTCATCTAAGCTTCCTGCTTGCCCATTATTCCACCCAGAGAGATCAATGAAGCATGCATTAATCCCAAGAGTTTTTAGCTTCAAACTGGTGTTATAGGCACTATGAGCCTCGCCTATTGAAGATAAAAATTCTCGCACCTGAGGCAAATACTGACGCAATGAAAACTGCCCGTATTGACACGTTTCTAGAATATTATTAATGCAGTTGACTGCTTCTGAGATCCGCGAACGAATAAATTTATCCGCGCGAATACGACTCATCGGATCGGCGAACAAATGCTCATTAATCAGCAACATACGTTGCTCAAGTTGGTACATGGCTTCTTGCCATTGCGTATCATGTTTCGCGATCATCTGGTAAATACCGGGCTTGCCAGTGCGTTTGCATTCCAGTAGGGCATCGGTAATGGTTGCATACGCTGATACCACAAACACTCGATCATAAGGGTGATGAGGCCTTAGTAAAATATTGTCGAGCACAGCATCAAAAGCGCTCATTGATGTTCCACCGATTTTTTCTACGGTGTAAGACATGGGATCTCCTTTTCTTTTAAATTGAATGCAGTGAATCGTCGCGAGTGATTACTCAATGATTGGGTAAACACCTTTTTCATCATGCGTTTCAGTTCCTGTCAGTGGCGGGTTAAAAACACATGCCATAACCATATCTGCACCAGAATAAGCTCTTAAATAGTGCTCGTCATGTTGATCAAGGATGTACAAAGTGCCGGGCTTTATCGGGTAAGTTTTCCCTCCTATCACTTCGATTTCCCCTTCACCTGACATGCAATACACGGATTCCAAATGGTTTTGATAGTGAATATGGGTCTCGCCGCCTTTAAAAATGGTCGTAACATGGAATGAAAAACCCATATTGTCATCTTTCAGCAGCATACGAACGCTTTCCCAAGTTTGAGCAACAACCCGGCGCTCA
>NZ_CAWNHY010000220.1:0-2116 GCF_963874335.1 Vibrio sp. V10_P2A27P122
AAACAATATTGAACGTCTGATCTAACATAATTAATTTTGGCAAAAATACCGCTTTATCAAACATGTAGCTACTAAGCTGTATTTGCACTTTTACTGAACGTTGAGGGAGCTGAAAAGCATTAAAATAGCTATTGCCATCTGTAAAGTGGCCAATAGGGGCACTTTCATCAATATCAAACTCGATACTTTCATTGCTTTGTAGCTCAATCCAAGGAAAGTCAGCATAATTATTACAGCATACTTTTGCGTATGAGATAGCCTCAGTAGACGAAAGGTTTGAGGTAGATGGAACTGAACTACAGGCAGTCAAAGCTGCTCCGAGGATAAGGGTCATTAATGATTTTTTATTATTCATCGTTATTCTCTATCATTTACAAAGCAAAAAAGGCAGCCAATAGGCTGCCTTAAATCTTAGTTGAGTTAGAACCAGATTTCAGTGTGGACACCGATAACTGTTTCATTTTTGCCATCTTTGATGCCAATTTGTGATGCGCTTGCTTCATCATCAGCAGAAATATAGCTAATGTATGGTTTGATTTGTGGACGACCGAAGTAATCAGCATTGACTGTAAATGCAGCAGCTAATTCCACATTGAAAATATCGCTTTCTAGTGCCTCACCAGTACGACCCCAGTAACCTTCAGCTCCCTCTTCATGAGCATAAGAACCTGTCATTTCAAGACGTAGGTTATCATTCACTTTATACGATGGACGAACAGCAGCAATATAACGTTTCAAATCTTTAGCACCAAATAACTCATCCAGCGCACCAAAATAGGTAATTTCAGAGCCCATTTGCCAGTTTTCGGAAATATTCAGTACACCGTAAGAAGTCAAGAAAATCGACTCTTGCTTATCATCACCGCCTGACCAGCCACCAAAGTTAACACCACGGTTTTGCGCAACACCTTTACCATATGCAATAGCAGATTGAGCCCAACCATCCAAGCCGTAATAGCTAGAATTTAACGTGATTGATGCGCCAAAACCATCATCTGATTTACTGTCTTTGTTCGCTTGTTCCATGTATTTAAAATCAAAGTCTAAGCTACCAAAACCAACATCGACACCGTAGTAATAAAAATCATATGAGGTCAGTGTTTTACGTTCATCGGCACTATTTTGGACAATTTTGCACTTACTTGGATCTGTAGAAATAGAACCGTCATCTTGTTTACAATCAGTAGAATATGATGGGGCCACACCTGCATCAGGATCGGCGACCACCACCGCAAATCCTGCAGTATTGCCAGCAAGCTTAGTTTGAACACCAGCACCTACGCCAGAAGATTGTTTCCAAAATTCACCAGAAAGAATACCAGCAGCACGGTTTAGGAAACGTTGACCAGCCCATATAGATGTGTCTTCTCCTAAGTAGGATAAACCACCGATTTCAACAAAAGTTTCTTTCACTTCAAATTGTGCAGTGTCATTGGCTTTTTGACTACCAGATGAAGAATAAGCGTACGAGTTACCATTACCGTATTCAGAACGAACAGTGAAATTTGACCAAACACCATTTTCATGTTCTGTGTGTTTCTTAATTACAAACTCAACCTGATTGGTGCTTTTTCCATGAGTACCCGCTGTTTTGTAATCTGGTTTACCAAACTCTGTATCAACAGTTTCACCATCAACCATGCGGAAATTCATTGAAGCATACCCATGAACTTCCCAGCCGTCTTTTAGTACATCTGTTTCTGCAGCAAAAGCAGAACCTGCTGCTAGAGTAGCAGCCACTGCGGCAGCAATTACACTTACTTTTTTCATTCTTAACTCCATTAAGGACGATTTATATTTATGGAAAATTTTAACTACGGACAGCATTTAAAACTTTCACTCTTCTCCTATTGGAACCTGCAAGGCAGTTGACAGATAGACGCTAAAAGAAGAGGTAAGACGGGACTAAGTCCCCAGTTGTTTCAACGGTGATAAGATTACTAAAGGCGTAATAGGCTTGCTTCCTCCGCCTCAAAGTAATTTAGGGGGGAGGAGAAAGGATGAGTAATTTTATAGTATGGCGTTTTTAAAGCACGGATCACGGATTTCAGGGGGAGGAGATCAGTTAATGGTTATAAAATAGAATACAAAATGCCTTATTGATCACTATTTAGGG
>NZ_CAWNHY010000221.1:0-28251 GCF_963874335.1 Vibrio sp. V10_P2A27P122
ATCGCTGCTTATAGCCTTGGCAGGCATACTTTGGTCGGTAATCTTGATTACGGTGTGGTACAAAGTAAAAATTCTAGTGAGCCGATAAACCCTAAATCTATTGGTGGTTTCTTAAATTTATCAGGTATTCCTCGTAACAGCTTGATTGGACAGAATAAAGCGTTCACCAGTTTGGTGTATCGTTATCGCTGGTTTGATAATGACTTTGGCCTGTTCAGTTCCCCATTTTATGTCGGTGCATCAATAGAATACGGCGGTGTATGGTCTGATCCGGATCTAAGCTTTGATACCGCCCCATTATACGGTGCGGGATCGGTGTTTGCCGGTGTTGATTCGCCGATTGGACCGATTATGTTTGCTTATGGTCGAACCGAAGATAATTTTGATTCGATATACTTGAGTATTGGCACTACCTTTTAGCGAGAATTGAGCTGAAAAGTGGGCGGTAAGTGACTCAAAAATCATAGAACTTTAGTCTTAAGTTGCTATGTTGGTCAAAATGATAAGATTTTAATTTAAAGTTAAATTTGCTATTCTTCGTCCCACAGTTTGGCCTCTCTGCCGCTGATTACATAAAAATATCTGGCAATGGAGAGCCAAGTTTCCAAGGATGTTTGCCCATCATGTCAATAATAATGGGGTAAACCGCAATGAGAGGAAAAAGTCGTGCTTGAAGCCTACCGTAAACACGTCGCAGAGCGTGCTGCCGAAGGAGTTGTTCCTAGACCCCTAAATGCTGAACAAGTCGCAGGACTTGTTGAACTGTTGAAAAATCCCCCTCAAGGTGAAGAAGCGTTCATGCTTGATCTCCTTGAAAATCGAATTCCTCCCGGTGTGGATGAGGCCGCTTATGTTAAAGCGGGCTTTTTAACCGCCATAACTAAAGGTGAGGTCTCTTCACCGTTAGTGAGCCGCGCAAAAGCTGCGCAACTACTCGGAACTATGCAAGGCGGTTATAACATCGAGCCGCTAGTTTCATTGCTTGATGATGCTGAGCTGGCACCTATTGCGGCTGATGCACTATCGCGTACTCTACTGATGTTTGATGCGTTCTATGACGTTGAAGAGAAAGCAAAAGCGGGTAATGCACATGCACAAAAAGTGCTGCAATCATGGGCAGACGCAGAATGGTTCCTTTCAAAACCGGCGCTTCAAGAGAAGATCACGCTAACCGTATTTAAAGTTACTGGCGAAACCAATACTGATGATTTGTCACCAGCGCCAGATGCATGGTCACGCCCAGATATTCCAGTGCATGCACTAGCTATGTTGAAAAATGAACGTGAAGGCATTCAACCCGATAAAGCAGGCAGCATTGGCCCTATCACTCAAATCGAAGCGCTAAAAGAGAAAGGCCATCAGCTAGTCTACGTGGGTGATGTGGTCGGTACAGGCTCGTCTCGTAAATCCGCGACTAACTCTGTTTTGTGGTTTATGGGTGACGACATCCCATTTGTGCCTAATAAACGCGCGGGTGGCTACGTGCTCGGCGGTAAAATTGCACCTATCTTCTTCAACACCATGGAAGATGCCGGTGCGTTACCGATTGAAGTTGACGTTACCAAGCTCAACATGGGTGATGTGATTGATGTCTACCCATTTGAAGGTAAAGTGTGTAACCACGACACTGGCGAAGTGCTTGCCACGTTCAAGCTTAAAACCGATGTATTGATTGATGAAGTGCGCGCTGGCGGCCGTATTCCACTGATCGTTGGTCGTGGTTTAACGGATAAAGCACGCGAAGCACTAGGCTTAGAAGCGTCAACAGTATTTCGTCGCCCAGTTGCAGTGGCTGATACAGGCAAAGGTTATACACTGGCTCAGAAAATGGTCGGTAAAGCATGCGGCGTGACGGGTGTTCGTCCGGGGACTTACTGCGAACCTAAAATGACCACGGTTGGATCGCAAGATACCACTGGCCCGATGACACGTGATGAATTGAAAGATTTGGCGTGTCTCGGTTTCTCTGCTGACTTAGTCATGCAATCTTTCTGTCATACCTCGGCTTATCCAAAGCCTGTCGATGTGAATACCCACCATACCTTGCCTGATTTCATCATGAACCGTGGCGGTGTTTCACTGCGTCCGGGTGATGGCGTTATTCACTCATGGCTAAACCGTATGTTGTTACCTGATACCGTCGGTACTGGTGGTGACTCGCATACACGCTTCCCGCTTGGCATTTCATTCCCAGCCGGTTCTGGCTTGGTTGCTTTTGCGGCCGCAACGGGTGTGATGCCACTGGATATGCCAGAATCTGTCTTGGTGCGTTTCAAAGGTGAAATGCAGCCGGGCATCACGCTGCGCGATCTAGTGCACGCGATTCCTTATTACGGGATTAAGCAAGGCCTGCTCACGGTGGCGAAAGCGGGGAAAATTAACGAATTCTCTGGCCGTGTGCTAGAAATCGAAGGGGTTGAGCACTTAACGGTTGAGCAAGCGTTTGAACTTTCTGATGCCTCGGCAGAACGCAGTGCGGCGGGTTGTACGGTTAAATTGTCACAAGCCTCAATTGAAGAGTACCTCAACTCTAACATCACTATGTTGAAGTGGATGATCGCCGAAGGTTATGGTGACCGTCGTACTATCGAGCGTCGTATTACGGCGATGGAAGCGTGGCTAGCCAATCCTGAGTTGATGCAAGCGGATAGTGATGCAGAATACGCACATGTGATTGAGATTGATCTTGCTGAGATTAAAGAGCCGATTTTATGTGCGCCAAATGACCCAGACGATGCGCGCTTACTTTCTGATGTACAAGGTACGCCTATTGATGAAGTCTTCATCGGTTCTTGTATGACCAACATTGGTCACTTCCGTGCGGCAGGTAAATTGCTTGAGAAGTTCAATGGTCAGTTAGACACACGTTTGTGGGTTGCGCCACCGACTAAGATGGACAAAGATCAGCTTATCGAAGAGGGCTATTACGGCATCTTTGGTCGCGCTGGGGTACGTATTGAAACTCCAGGATGTTCGTTATGCATGGGTAACCAAGCGCGTGTTGCCGATAAAGCGACCGTTATGTCGACTTCGACTCGTAACTTCCCGAACCGTTTAGGGACCGGCGCGAATGTTTACCTTGCTTCGGCAGAGCTGTCGGCCGTGGGTGCCATCTTAGGCCGCATTCCGACACTGGAAGAGTACCTAGAGTACGCGAAGCAGATCAACGCAACTGCAGCTGACACCTATCGTTACCTCAACTTCCATCGTATGGCGCAATACACTAAAAAAGCGGGCAGTGTGATTGTCCAGCAAGCGGTGTAAGAGCTATCCAAGCTAACCTCCTAATAAAAAAGCCACCGATTCGGTGGCTTTTACCATTCTAGCTTCTCACTCAATGCTGAAATAACATTAGATTAAGTTCGATTGGTGGCTGTAATGCTCCGCCAACAATGACTTGACCCATAATTCATAACGTTGTTCTGTCAATGGAGTTAAAATGAGTGTGAACGTCATATGGTATTCAGCGAAATAGTTATTGCCTGTAAGACAAGCTAAAAACACACGCGACATTACGCGCGGTCATTTCTACATTTTGCGCCGCTTCGGCAAGGGCTGTAGGCAAGTCGACCGAGCGTGGAACGACACTGAATACCGCATCAATGCCATGTGGGTGAACAACGGCGCAGTCTGCTGACAAGCAGCCTGCAATGCCGATCACTGGCACGGAAAAAAGTTTGGCAGTGCGAGCAACACCGATTGGCGTTTTACCGTGAATGGTTTGGCTATCAATGCGTCCTTCCCCAGTGATGACTAAATCGGCATCCTTTACTACATCGCTAAGGTTCACGGCATCCATCACAATTTCAATGCCCGGACGAAGGCTCGCTCCTAGTAGACCAACCAGCGCCGCACCTAAACCGCCTGCCGCGCCAGCACCCGGCATCTCTTTCACATCACGACCTAATTGCATTTTTATGATGTTTGCATAATGCGCAAGGTTGGCATCAAGTTGCGCGACCATCTCGGGTGTTGCTCCTTTTTGTGGGCCAAAGACGTGCGAAGCGCCTTGTACGCCGCACAGTGGATTATCGACATCGCAGGCGACCTCCAGTTTGATGCGGGCTAAACGTGGGTCCAGTAGTGTGAGATCAATCGAGGCCAGTTTTGACAATTCAACGCCACCAAAGCCTAATGGATTGCCATCTGAATCAAGCAGTTGAATGCCGAGGGCTTGCGCCATGCCGAGGCCACCATCGTTGGTTGCACTACCACCAATGCCGATGATGATGTGTTCAACACCTTGATCGAGCACGGTTTTAATCAGCTCACCAGTACCGTAGCTGGTGGTGTTCATTGGGTTGCGTTGCTCTGGCGGCACAAGGTGTAAGCCCGATGCGGCCGCCATCTCAATGATCGCTGTTTTACCATCACCCATTAAGCCATAAAAAGCCTCGACTTGCTCACCTAACGGCGCCGTCACCGTTGTGGTAACAATCGATCCATTAGTGGCATCAACCAGTGATTGGACCGTCCCTTCGCCGCCATCGGCCATCGGTAACTTAATGTAGTGCGCATCGGGCAACACTTGTTTGAATCCATTCTCTATCGCGGTGGCGACTTCCATTGCCGTTAGGCTCTCTTTATAAGAATCTGGAGCAATAACAATTTTCATTTTTTAACACCTTAACTGCGTTAAACAAACAGACCAAATACGCCAAAAATCATCACAGAAATGAAGGCAATCACTAAACCTACTGCCGATTCATAAGGAATTAAGGTGAGACGCTCACGAATGTCCATATGTACCGCTCCGCCCGTGGCGTGGAAGAAACTACCGTGTGGCATATGATCAAGTACGGTCGCACCTGAATGGATCATGGCAGCCCCTGCCAGCGCGGGTACGCCTAGCTCGAGTATAGTGGAGCTAAAGACGCTGGAGGCAACGGCTGTACCTGCGGTGGTGGAAGCGGTCGCCAGTGACATCATTGCACCTGAGATCGGTGCAAGCAGGTAAGAAGGTAACCCAGAAGCGGTCAGTACTTCGATTAAACCGCCTTTAAGACCTGAATTGGCGATGATGCCGGCTAAAGTACCAGTACCAAGCAGCATAACCGCAACCGGAGCCATGCGTGTTAAACCTGAAACCGCGAAGTGGTTAGTGTCTGCAAATCGTCCCATCACGACCGCACCGACTAATCCGCCTAATGGGAGTGCAATTAAAGGATCCACATTGATGCCAGCGATAGGGCGTAGTGCGAGTAACACAATCGCCACTAATGGTGCGATGATCGCTGAGCTAAAGCGGGGGAGCCTAGAATGATCCACCGCAACGACTTCACTGGCAGAGACTTTACTTCCTTTATTGACTAAACGTTTGGCAATCAAGTAAGCCACAATAAGCCCGCAGATCCCAGGAATAATACCCGCCGCCATCACAGAAGTAAGTGGCACGTTAAACGCGTCGGCTGCGGCAATCGCATTAGGGTTAGGTGACATTACGTTACCCGCTTTACCGCCGCCAATCATCGCTAGCAGAATGGCCGCCTTGGAGAGATCGGCACGGCGAGCGATCGCCAGAGCGATAGGAGATACGGTGATTACTGCTACGTCGACAAACACGCCGACCGCAGTCAAAATTAAGGTTGCTAAGGCCAAGGCAAATAAAGCGCGAGTTTCTCCAACCTTTTTCACTATGGTTTCTGCAATGGAAGTGGCAGCGCCTGATTCAATCAATACACCAGCTAAAATACCTGCTGCAAGAATGCGTAGCACCGCGGTTACAATGCCTTGTGCGCCACCAATCATCAGAGCAACGGTGTCGGTCAGCGATACACCGCCGATCACGCCACCGACCAACGCGCCGATGATCATGCCATAGGCGGGTGGTACTTTTTTTAGAATGAGCGTGATAGCCACGACTAATGCGGCCAGAGCTCCGAGAGTTGAAACTTCAATCATCTTCTATATCCATATTTTTTATCAGTGATTGGCTGCAATATAGGGAGCAAAAATAAAAGAGTCTTCAGTCTATTGCACAGATTACTGTCTTTGATGCGACTGATTAATTGTGCAAATGCACAATTTTATGTTTTTATTTGAAGCAAGATAAAGCCAAATAAAGGTGAGTAATGTCATTTAACTGATTGAATTTTAAAGCGGTTACTTGCTCAATCTTTTCAAGCCTATAGCGCAAGGTATTACGGTGAATATGCAGTGTTTGGCAAGTTTGATGAACATCGCAGTTTTGTTCAAAATAATGGCGGAGGGTTTTAATTAATATTCCCTTAGTGTCATACCGTTCCAGCAGGGTATAGGGTTGGCGTAACTGCTCGCGGCTCCATAGCTCATGCTGTACGCTATTGAGCAGTACAGGTAACTTATCATCTTGATAAAAGAAGACGTCTCCCTGTTTATGGTGGGAGGCTTGCATCGTCAACTTGGCGGTTTGATAAGATTGAGCCAGCCCTGAGAGCGTTGGAAAATAATCACCTAGTGCAATTTTGATGGTGAATTTGCCCTCTTTTTTCACTCGCTTCAACAGTTGATTGACTCGTTTAGTTTCGGCCTCTTGTGACCAACCTTTTTCGGTGAGTGAGATGGGTTTTAAAACCACCACTTCGTTGTGAGAAACTGAAATGATCCCCACCAAATTGTCCCGTTCAGGGTATTCCAGCAGATGCACTAACTGCTGTAAGTGTTCTAGCGATAAGGCGGTGTCGTTATCTGGGATCAATTTGACCACGGCAGCGATACGCGGCTGGGAAAGATCGAGCCCTAATCGCTCGGCGATTGAATTGAGCTGTGTTTCGTTGAGAGTGGCACCTTGAATTAGTTGTAATAGCAGCTCTTCACGGTGGCGCTTATTCCACTGTACTTGTGCCATCAGTGCGGCTTGTTCAACGATAAGCTCCGCCGTCATTTTGACCAGCTCGCCATAACGGTGAACCTCCGTTGGGTTACCGGAAATTCCAACTACGCCGATCACTCGTTGTTGATAAATGATGGGGAAATTGATGCCGGGTTTAACGCCTTTTAGGTAACTGGCGGTGGCATGATCAATTTCAACCACTCGATTTTCATTGATGGCTAAAATCGCCCCTTCGTGTTTCTGGTGCAAACGAGTGGGATCACCTGAGCCAATAATTCGTCCCTTTTCATCCATTACGTTGACTGAATAAGTGATGATCTTCATCGCTCTTTCTACAATCTGGCGTGCGGTGGTTTCTGTGATCTGCATAATCTCAAGTGGTTTCGTTAGCCATAATCACCGATAATAACAAAGTTATCCGTATCCCCAAGCACCAATATCGAGAACCCGATGGACTACGAATTTAAAAAAAACACCCTAGATGGGAGCTATTACTGCTCTTTTTCGATGGGGCACGAAATTATTGGCCGTTGGCTACAAGAGGAGATCAGCAACGATCTTCCCAAAATAGATCAAGTTATTGCGCTAATGGCAGCATCGAAACGTGCATTTAATCAAGAGCAGACGCTTGAGGGGCAGGAGATCAGCGTGATGATTCTTGCCGATGAGGTCACGGTTCAGGCCAATGTTTTGACGCATGGTGAAGCGCTTGATAGTGACAGTGAGTTTGATTTTTACGATTGTGAAAGCACCGCAAGCTGCGGCATCGATGATTTTGCTTCGATGATCAAGCAGTGGTGCGAATTTGTACGTTACTCACCTGCGGACTTCACTTAGCGCTGCACAAAACTGGTGAAGATTAAACACTTCGCTTTATTTGTGGGAAAGGGTTGCACCTCATTTGTGCAACCCTTTTCTTTTTGGCATAAAAAATGGTTGCAAATCTTTTAAAATCATTAATTTAAAAAGTTGGCACGCAGCTTGGATTGTATTGATCGTAAACGGACTACTGCTTGTGAGAGGATGCAATGAAACTGATCAACGCGATAATTAAACCATTTAAGTTAGACGATGTGCGTGAAGCTTTGGCCGATGTCGGCATCGAAGGGATGACGGTTTCCGAAGTGAAAGGCTTTGGTCGCCAAAAAGGGCACACCGAGCTCTACCGAGGCGCGGAATATCAAGTCGATTTTCTGCCTAAAGTGAAATTAGAAATAGCGACACAAGCTGAAAATGTCGATCGCGTGATAGAGGCGATTATCAAAGCGGCGCACACCGGAAAAATTGGTGACGGAAAAATTTTTGTGTATGACCTCAGCCAAGCTGTGCGTATTCGTACTGGCGAAATGGACAGTGAAGCACTGTAAAGATTCAAAGGATTGGAGATAACCATTATGGAATTAGCAGCAACGGTAACAGAGCTACGTTACGCACTCGATACGTTTTTTTTCTTGATTTCGGGTGCGTTGGTGATGTGGATGGCGGCTGGCTTTGCCATGCTAGAGGCAGGTTTAGTTCGTTCTAAAAACACCACTGAAATTTTAACCAAAAACTTTTGTTTGTACGCGATTGCCTGTACCACGTATTTAGTGGTTGGTTACAACATTATGTATGTTGATAACGCAGAAGCAGGCTGGCTGCCTTCATTCGGCTCCTTGATGGGTAGCCAAGCAGAAGGCGCGGATCACTCCCTTGAATCAGACTTTTTCTTCCAAGTGGTGTTTGTGGCAACCGCGATGTCGGTGGTTTCTGGCGCTGTCGCTGAGCGAATGAAATTGTGGTCGTTCCTTATTTTTTCCGTCATTTTGACCGCATTCATTTACCCAATGGAAGGCTATTGGACTTGGGGTGGTGGCTTTCTTTCAGCTGCCGGTTTCAGTGATTTTGCCGGCTCTGGTATTGTTCACTTAGCGGGTGCATCGGCGGCGCTAGCTGGGGTCATCTTGTTGGGAGCTCGTAAAGGTAAATACGGTAAAAATGGTGAAATTTACCCTATTCCGGGCTCCAACATGCCACTTGCGACTTTGGGTACATTTATCCTGTGGTTTGGCTGGTTTGGTTTTAACGGTGGTTCACAACTAATGCTGTCTGATTTTGAAAACGCAACAGCGGTTGGTCAGATTTTCCTCAACACCAATGCCGCTGCAGCAGCGGGTTCTATCGCGGCTCTATTAGTGTGTAAAACCACTTGGGGTAAAGCGGATTTAACCATGGTACTCAACGGTGCGTTGGCCGGGTTAGTGGCTATTACCGCTGATCCTCTCTCTCCATCACCACTGTATGCGGTAGCGATTGGTGCTGTAGCGGGTGTGTTGGTTGTGTTTAGCATTATAGCCCTTGATAAAGTGAAAATTGACGATCCTGTGGGCGCAATTTCAGTACATGGCGTATGTGGTTTGTTCGGTTTAATGGTTGTGCCAATCAGCAATACTGATGCGACTTTTGGCGCTCAACTACTTGGAGCCGCAGTGATTTTCGCTTGGGTATTCGGTGCAAGCCTTGTGGTTTGGGGTATCCTGAAGGCAACGATAGGCATTCGAGTTTCGGAAGAAGAAGAATTAGAAGGGATGGATATGCACGACTGTGGGGTGGGGGCCTACCCAGAATTCGTGACAATAAAGTAATATTTCCTTACAGATAACCTACCTAAAAACCTGCCGATTAAGGCAGGTTTTTTTATTGATTGAATTGTTTTTCAATCTATCATCAATATAATAACGAAACTGATAAACATTATCATTACCAATTTTAAAGGGAACTAGAAATGAAGAAACTGCTTACTCTGTCTGCGATGGCATGTAGTGTGATGGCTCCGAGCGCGATGGCGGCAGAGGAGGTTAACGTTTACTCATACCGCCAACCATTTTTGATTGAGCCGATGTTTAAAGAGTTCACTCAACAAACGGGCATTAAAGTGAATGTGAAGTTTGCGAAAGAAGGGATTGCTGAGAAATTGGTACAAGAGGGTGAGTACAGCCCTGCTGACGTGATTTTAACCTCAGAATTTAGCCGTCTTTTTGAGTTATCTGAAAAAGGTTTAGTCCAAGCGGTGGATAACAAAACCATTGAAACTAACATTCCTGCCCAATATCGCGATAGCGCAGATGAGTGGTTTGCACTAACAATACGCACCCGTAGCGTCTACTCATCACGCGATCGCGTAGGCAAGCTGGGTGATGACTTCAACTACGCTGACCTCGCGAAGCCTGAATTTAAAGGCAAAATCTGTACTCGTAGTGGTAAGCATCCTTACAACGTGGCGCTGGTTGCGTCCATGATTGCAGAGCAAGGCGAAGCGAGCACTAAAGTTTGGCTTGAAGGTGTCAAAGCAAATTTAGCACGTAAGCCTCAAGGTAATGATCGTGACCAAGTTAAAGCGATTAAAGAAGGTTTGTGTGATGTCTCATTGGGTAATAGCTATTATTTAGGGAAAATGTTAGCTGATGAGAAGCAAAAATCATGGGCTGAAGCCGTCTACATCAACTTCCCCGGCCAGAATGCGCAAGGCACGCACGTTAACGTGAGTGGTATGGCGATGGCGAAGTACGCGCCTAACAAAGAAAACGCAGTTAAGCTGATGGAGTTTTTGACCAGCGATAAAGCACAGCACATGTACGCTGACGTCAACTTTGAATACCCAGTAAAAGCAGGTGTTGAGCGTTCTGCACTAGTCGCTTCATGGGGTGATTTTAAAGCGGATCCACTGCCGCTCGAAAAAATTGCCGACAATCATGCCGCGGCAATTAAGCTGCTTGATGAAGTGAAATTTGACCTTTAATCGGTTCTAGGGGTATAACAGTGCCCCTATTCTATTGAAGGGGCATGAGATGTATTTGCAAACGCATTTATGTGTCAGTAAGCCTTATTGTAATTAGGCAATGAAAGAAAAAAATACATTATGGAAAACCAGTAGTGCCAGTGTCACTGTGCTACTGGTTTTGCCGATCTTAGCCATCTTTATTACCGCTGCGGGACAAAGTGATGAGGTTTTTTCTCATCTCATGTCAACCGTGATGCCCACCTATACCTTTAATACCGTCGTATTAACGTTCAGTGTGATGGGGCTTTCTTTGCTATTTGGCATTCCCAGTGCTTGGTTAATGGCGATGTGTAAGCTGCCTACCGAACGCATTTTACAATGGGCTTTGGTGTTACCACTTGCGATGCCCGGCTACATTATTGGTTACATCTTTACCGGTTGGTTTGACTACGCAGGCCCAGTGCAAGTGTTACTTAGAGATATTACGGGTTGGGGCGCAGGTGATTACTGGTTTCCCGACATTCGCAGTTTGGGCGGGGCAAGCATTGTGCTTGCGCTGGTGCTTTATCCATATGTTTACCTACTGTGCCGTGCAGCATTCATGGAACAGAACGTCTCCTTATTGCAATCCGCTCGTCTATTAAAATGCTCTCCGTGGCAGAGTTTTCGTCTTATTTCACTACCGCTTGCACGGCCAGCGATGGCGGTTGGCCTCTCCTTAGTGGCGATGGAAACGGTGGGAGATTTTGGTACGGTGAGTTACTTTGCCGTTAATACCCTAACGACTGCGGTGTATGACACTTGGCTCGGTTATTCTAATTTGAATGCGGCAGCGAAAATATCCGCCATCATGTTGGTGATTGTATTATTACTGCTGAGCGCAGAGCGCTATAGCCGTCGTAAACAGAAATTATTTCAAAGCCAATTTAACAGCCATGAAGATTTTCGCTATCAGTTGCAAGGGTGGAAAAAATGGGCCGCTTTGTGTTGGTGTTGGGGGCTAGTTGCGCTCGCGTTTCTTCTGCCTTTATTGCAGTTGGTCTCATTCGCTTATCACTATTTTGCGAAAAGTTGGACTTCGGAGTTCCAAGACTTTGCGATCAATAGCTTAACGGTTTCGTTGACGACAGCGCTGGTGGCGGTGTTGATTGCTTTGGTCGTGAATTTTTGCCATCGGTTGAACGCCAACGGGGTGACTTTAGCCTTTATGCGCTTGTCTTCTATGGGGTATGCGGTTCCCGGAACCGTGCTAGCGATTGGTGTGATGGTTCCGGTGCTGTTTATGGATCATTGGGTCAATGATGTTGCTAAAGCGATGCAGTGGGGGCGACCGGGTCTTATCTTTTCTGGTTCGATGTTTGCTATTATTTTTGCTTTAGTGGTGCGTTTTTCGGCCGTGGCGATTGGTAGCATAGAAAGTAGCCTTAATAAAGTCTCACCTTCTTTGGATATGGCGGCTCGAACTATGGGTTATCGATCGAACGCTATGCTGTGGCGAGTTCATCTGCCATTGATCCGCCGTGGTACGCTTATCGCTGGGTTGTTGGTGTTTATTGAGTCAATGAAAGAGCTGAATGCCGCTTTGTTATTGCGTCCGTTCAATTTCGAAACCTTGGCGACCTATGTTTATAACTACGCATCGGATGAACAATTAGAAGTGGCTGCTTTGCCTGCGATACTCTTGGTCGCGGTTGGTTTAATTCCGCTTATCGTCGTTAACCGTTCACTGGAGCAAAATCACTGATGAGTTGTGCGCTGTCTATCCATGATTTGACTTGCAAATATGAAAACCAAACGGTTTTACAATCACTGTCGCTGGAAGTCAAACAGGGAGAAATCGTCTGTTTATTAGGAGCAAGTGGTTGTGGGAAAACGACCTTATTGAAAGCTATTGCGGGTTTGCTGCCGCTTAGCTCTGGGGTGATGAGCCTTAATTGTGTGACGATTGACGATGGTCAACATTGGTTGCCACCGGAAGCGCGAAACATAGGGATGATTTTCCAAGATTATGCGCTGTTTCCTCACTTAACTGTTGCGGAAAATATCGCGTTTGGATTGCGTCAACTCTCTCAAACCGAGCGCAAAGCGAAAGTCGGAGAGATGTTGGCATTAGTGCACTTAGCGGGGCTGGGGGATCGTTATCCTCATCAACTATCGGGTGGACAGCAGCAGCGAGTGGCGATTGCTCGCTCCTTGGCGTATAAACCGGATCTACTACTGCTTGATGAGCCGTTTTCCAACATCGATACCCAAGTTCGCCATGAGTTGATCGGTGAAATTCGCAACATTTTTAAAAAGCAGGGTGTGACGGCTATTTTTGTGACCCATAGCCGCGAAGAAGCTTTTGCTTTTGCTGATAAAATGGCGGTAATGAACCACGGTGTGATTGAGCAATATGGCACCGCATCAGAGCTGTACTACCAACCGTCGAGTAAATTTGTGGCCGATTTCTTAGGTGGTGGAAGTTATTTAAGCGCCAAACGAATTTCAGAATGGCAATTTGAGACCGATTTAGGTGTGGTTGACGCCAAAGCTCAGCAACCCATTGAGCTTGAAGCCAAATGCGAATTACTACTGCGGCCACAACACATTCAAATTAGTGCGCAGCAAGAGAGCAAAGTCCGCGTGTTAGAGCAGCAATTTATGGGCGATCACTGCCGTTATGTGATTGATGCGTATGGCAGTAAGTTGCTGGCGAGTTCTTCACAGCCGTTGAGCGTTGGGCAAAATGTTGCAGTCAGCATTGATACGCAAGGTGTGTTGGCTTTTTAAAAAAAGCCCGGTATGACGCCGGGCAAGTGTTCTTCATCGATATACCTACAACCTCTTCATACTGTGCGGGTATAGCGACTCAAATTTGAGTCGAAGTGGGTAAAAGCTATAACGATAGAAAATCTTTCACCTGTTGAAGAACACGTTCTGCAGTGTCTTTATCCGCCATTTCAGCAAAAATGCGTAGCAATGGTTCAGTGCCAGAGAAACGAGCAATAACCCAGCCGCCGTTTTTAAAGTAGACTTTGGCTCCGTCTTCGTAACTGACTTTCTCAATCTCATACTCAAATTGAGGCAACTGTTTCTCAACGTAGATTTTGTTATACAACGACTCTTTTTGTGCGGCTTTAAATTTGCAGTCACCTTCTGCGGTGTAGGCGTAACCGTATTTCGCGTAAATTTCCCCCAGTAATTCGGAGAGTTTTTTACCTGTCACGCTGATCATTTCAACCAACAAACTCGATGCAAAAACCCCATCTTTACCTTTGATGTGTCCACGAATGGTTAAACCGCCGGAGCTCTCACCACCAATCAGTGAATCATCTGCTTCCATTTGTGAGCTGATGTGTTTAAAGCCAACGGGGACTTCAAAACTTTTCTCATCGTGGTCAGCGGCAATTTTATCCAGCAGGTGTGTGGTGGCGATATTACGCACCACGGATCCTTTCCAACCCTTATATTCAAGCAGGTAGTAGTAAAGCAGGATCAGTACTTCATTAGGATGGATGAAGTTGCCTTTCTCATCAATAATACCAAGTCGGTCTGCATCGCCGTCGGTACCTATCCCAATATCGTAACCTTCTGCGGCCACTAAATGTTTGAGACGATAAAGAGTCGCTGCATTAGGGGAAGGCATTAAACCGCCAAAATCGGGGTTTTTGCCATCATTGATCACATCCACATCGCAGCGGCCATTGATCAGAACCGTCTGCAATGCATTTTTCGCGACGCCAAACATAGGGTCAATCAACACACGCAGGTTGGCTTTTTTGATCGCTTCAATATCGATAAAGTTGATGATTGAATCGACAAACTCATTCATTGGATTGATGATGACAATCGATTTATCTTGCAGCGCTTGTTCAAATTCGACGTGTTTTACATCGGCAAGCGTCAGTGAAGCGATTTGTTGTTCAATCTTTTGCGTGATCACTTCATCAGCGTCTCGTCCACCTTCAATGAACACTTTGATGCCGTTGTAGTCCGCAGGGTTGTGGGATGCCGTAATACACGCCGAATAGGCGCAATTCATTTCTTTGGCCTTGAACATCACAATAGGGGTAGGAACAAACTTATCGATAAAACTTACCACCACGCCATTCGCTGCTAAGACTTGCGCAAACCAACGTGCGGCTTTGTCAGAAAGAAAGCGGCGGTCGTAGCCGATAACGAACCCGTTGTTAGCCACATTTTCGTGGTTAATGATGTTGGCAAGTGATTGAGCCACTAGACAGACGTTGTCTTTGGTAAACTCTTCACCAATAAAGGCGCGCCAGCCACCTGTACCAAATTTGATCATAATAAAATCCTTGTGGGACGAATGTTGAGCCTCAGCTCCTTCGCGCTGAGGCCCAAATCGCGTTAACCGAGAATAACCACTACATCGTTGACACTGCCTTGTGCCATGACAGGAATCACGCCTTCTACTGCTTCGCCATTCACTGTGATTGTTTTCACCCCTTTACTGACGGAGTTCGGGTTTTGCACTGTGATGTTGTAAGTCGCGCCGCGCCATTGGCGAGTTACTTCAAAACCAGGCCAATTGGTAGGAATGCATGGGTCAACGACTAGGCCATCAAAACCTACACGAACACCCAAAATGAAATTGGTGACGGCAAAGTAGGCCCAACCAGACGTACCTGTTAACCATGGATGGTTTGCACGGCCGTGATCTTGGTGATCTCGTCCCATAATGAACTGCACGTATGAGTAAGGTTCGGCAACGCGCTTTTCAATGATGTCGTTTTGGTTATAAGGGTTTAATGCGTCGTAGAACTTCATGGCTCGATCACCACGGCCAAGCTTCGTTTCTGCAACCCATGCCCAAGGGTTTGGATGTGAGAAAATAGCGCCATTTTCTTTAACTCCTTGATAAACACGAGTAACGAAACCGATGTCATCATTAGGGGTTGAGAAGGAAGGTGCGTTCAGATGTAAGCCGTATTCGGAGAATAGATTCTCATCAACGGCATCCATCGCTTTTTCACCACGCTCTTGCGACACAGCGCCCGATAAGACGGCGAGTGTGTTTGATTCAAGATGAACTCGACCTTCAGTTTGCTGAGCGGTTCCTATCTTGTCGCCATTTTTCGTCAGGCCACGGATATACCAGCCACCTTCTTCATCCCAAAGGTGAGTTTCACAAGCTTCACGTACGTTCGCCGCCATTTCGGTATATTTCGCAACATCCTCTGCATTGTCACGGTATTTTGCAAGGTCGATAAACTCTTGCAGCGCCCAAAAGTGAAGGAAAGAAACCATAGAGGATTCGCCACCACCTAAGTTCAAGCAGTCGTTCCAGTCAGCGCGTAAGCCTTTGCAGATACCTGTTTGCCCCACGTATTCTGCCGAGAAGTTAAGCGCCGCCTTCATGTGTTCGTAAACCGTTGCATTGCCACCATCGGCGTAAGGGATCACTTCATCAAAGAAGGATGTTTCACCCGTTTCCATCACGTATTTACAGATGGTTGGAACGAGCCAGAGATGATCGTCAGAACACGTATCTTCAATGCCGTGGATCTTATCTTCATCACTTGGTGTTGGTACAACGGTTGGCGATTTTGATGGTTTGACATCCACTTTTTCTGGATCAAACCAGTCAGGATCAAATAGGTGTAGGCCATAGCCCGCTTTGACTTGACCACGAAGCAGATCAACCAAGCGTTTACGGGTCATCTTCGGGTTTGCGTGCGGTACTGAAATGGCATCTTGCGCCGTATCACGGTAACCAAGGCCAGTACGACCGCCCACTTCAATGAAAGAGGCAAAGCGAGACCACACCACACACGTTTCCGCTTGATAAAGCGTCCAAGTGTTGATCATGGTATCAAGGCCTTCATTCGGTGATTTTACTTGGAATTTCGCACAACGTTCATCCCAATGCGCTTTGATCCCAGCAAAAGCGGCATCGACATTAGCCAAGTCTTGGTACTTAGCACGCAAACGCGCGCCATTGCCTTTACCAATTCCCAAAATATAAGCAAAGCGAACTTCTTCACCCGGTTGGATCACAAATTGTTTGTGCAGCGAACCGCAATGGTTGTAGCAGGTTTGCGCGCTGTTCGAGCAGTGACCACGTTCTACTGCAATGGGATTGGCTTCGTCACGATACAAGCCGAGGAAGGTATCGCGTTGTCCATCATAAGAATCTGGATCAAACGTCGAGGCTAAGTAGTAAAAGCCTTCGAAATCATTGGTGTTGTAGTAAAGATCGTACTCAATCACACCCGCGTGATAAGCGGTACCTGCAGAGTAAAGCGACATCTGATGGTTTTGGTTATCGGATTGAATGTGACTAAAAGAGAATTCAACAAACGAAAAAGCGCTGATAGTGCGAGTCTCAGTGGAATCGTTTTTAATGACGACATCCCAAATTTCAGCATCTTCGCCTTTCGGTACAAAGAGAGTTTTAGTGGCAGTAATGCCGCTGTATTCACATTTGAATTTGGAGTAAGAGAGGCCGTGGCGGACTTCATACTTCGCTTCTTCTAAGCTTTTTGCTACGGGTTGCCAAGAAATAGACCAATAGTCGCCAGTTGCATCGTCACGTAAGTAAACATAGTGCCCGGGGCGATCAAAAGAAGCGTTCGGGCGAAATTTGGTAACACGGTTATATTCTGGTGAATTGTAAAAAGAGTAACCGCCCGCGTTATGAGAGATCACGGTGCAGAATTTTTCTGTCCCTAAGTAGTTGGTCCAAGGCGCTGGAACGTCAGGGCGTGTGATGACATATTCACGATTGTCGTTATCGAAATAGCCGTATTTCATTGTCATTTCCTTTTAAACAAACTGCGTCTTTTGCAGCCAAAAATTATGCTAGTGAAAACCAAGGAGAGGTAATGCCGACTCCAAGTGTTGTGTTTATTTCCATGGTGCTCGGTAACGGATGCCTTGCTTGTCCAACATAGGCAGATGTCCTTTGAGCCGTGACAGATAATCTTGCCAATCACGATGCACTTTATGAGTCCATCCTGCTTCGGCGAGTGCAGTTAATCGTGGGTAAATCATGTATTCCATACGCTGTGGGTTATTGATTAATTCACACCATAAAGCGCACTGAATACCGAGAATTCGCTTACGGAGTGGATCGTTTTCGGGCACTTCGGCTAAGGGTTCATAGCGATAGGCTTTTTCTAATGGGGTGACACCAGCCCAGTCAACGCCCGGTTCTTCTGGCGCATAATCTTGAGCAATATCCAGATACGTGTACTGACCGGGTTGTAAAATCACATCAAACCCCTGTTTCGCGCAGTTCAATGCCGCCGCTTCAGAAAGCCAAGAGTAGATAACAGTATCTTTACTGACCTTATTGCCATGATGCGCTTCTTCCCAGCCGACCATGCGTTTGCCAAGCGTACGCAGTTTTTGTTCGGCATAACGTAGTAAGTGTCCTTGTAATTCTTTGGCCTCGGTATAGCCATTATCAGCCATCAGTTGTTGACATTTAGGGCTGTTAATCCAGACCCCATCGGGCACTTCGTCGGCACCAATATGGATAAAGGGGGATGGAAATAGCTCAGAGACTTCTTGCAAGACGATATCTAAGAACTCATACGTACCTTCAAGGGCGGGGGAGAGGACGTTATCGTTATAATATTGAATGCTGCGATAGTGTGATTGATCCTCTTTATCGGCCAGCAGATGAGGCAGAGATTTGATCGCGGCGCGGCAATGTCCGGGAACATCAATTTCAGGGATCACTGTGATACCACGCTCTTGAGCGTATGCGATAACCTCTTTGATCTCTTGTTGTGTATAGAAACCACCGTGGCGCTGCGTTAACAAGCTGTATTGAGGTTCGAGCACTTCATCAACCCCTCGCCATGCACCGATGTCGGTGAGTTGTGGCAGTGCTTTAATTTCGATACGCCATCCTTCGTCATCGGTCAAATGCCAATGGAACGTATTGAATTTGTAATGCGCTAATTGGTTAATAAGCCGCTTAACTGTCTCGATTCCATGAAAATGGCGCGCACAGTCGAGCATCATGCCTCGGTACTTAAAGCGTGGCGCATCACTGATTTTGACGCAGGGGACTAACCACGATTGATCTTGAACTTGAATCAACTGCAACAGGGTCGCGCTAGCATACATAAAGCCTTGATGACCACTCGCCTCTAAGCGAATGCCGGTACGATCGACGTTGAGTTGATACGCGCCCTCGTCAAAGGTCGGGTTAGTGCGGTAGATAATATCAGCGCTGCCAATGGGTTTGGGCTGAAAATCAAATATACGGTTGAGTTCCTGTTGTAACCAAGTCGCAGCTTGCTCAGCGCATGTGGATTGCAAGGTAATCTGGCTCGAAGTCGTTAAGGTGCAATGCCCTGTGCCGGATTCAATCTTGTTTGGTAATGGAATGAGGCTGAGGCTCGCGGCTTCTGTTGTGGGTATTTCACTGCGCTCACGATAAGGCGAGGCGAGAGCAATCGGAGTTACGATCACATCATGACGTTCGATCGGTTGCTCACCATTGCATTGAACAAAAGCGTGCTTTACGCCATCAGTGTAAAAATGGAAAGGGGCGGTTTTGATGCTAAATTCACAGTAAAAATGTGAGTTTGCAGCAAGCACGGTCATATCTGGCGTTAATGAGCAGAAACTGCCTATTTGCACTACGTTGCCATGGGTGATGCTGTCTGGCTGAATGAAGCGATCAATCACAAAATGTAACGACCAGTCTTTTAGGTCTTGATCGCTTAAGTTATGGAACGTTAAACCAAAACGGCAAAATTGCTTCTGTTCTGAGAGTACCGCAAAGTCAATTCGATAGCTCATAGTGATTCCTTAATACAAATTATGCTCGGCTTTGCCGGCAAACATAATCGCGCCTTCGATAGCGTCGAATTGAGGTTGAACAATCCACTGCTGTACCGGTGGAGAAAGCCAATACAAGATACGCTCTGCAATGCTACCCATGAGGCAGATCCGCTTGGCTCCTTTGTTATGAAGAGCGACAAGAAACATTTCGATGTCTGCCGCAGTTTGTTTGAGAAGCTCGATCGCCAGCGCATCACCTTGTTGCGCTAGAGAAAAAATAACGGGAGAGAACTGGCCATAGTCTCGTGGGAGTGCGTTTTTTGACCATTCGACAATCTGATCAACATCGTGGTTAAAATGTTGCATCACATGAGCGCTTAATAATGAAGGCTCGCCGATGCCATCTGCAATGAGCAGCACGCGCTGGATTAGGCGTAAACCCATGATGGCACCACTGCCTTGATCGGATATGGGAAACTCTCGTCCACCCACCACATGCTGCTGCCCGGCGTGTAAAAATAGGCCACAAGAGCCCGTTCCCGCGATCATAATTGCGCCATCGTCGCCATTATGAGCACCAATACACGCACCGTAAGCATCTGTGTTGAGCGTTAGTGAAGCAAAAGGATGTGTCTGAGACATAAACGCATGCCATGCGGATTTTTGTTCTGCGCCAGCCAGAGCAAGACCCACGTGCATCTGAGCAAAATTCTCTTTCGTCAGCCCGCTTTGGTGCGCCGCTTGAGTAATTGCATCAATGATCGTCTGCATGGCAAGTTCCACACCCAATAAAATATTGGCGCTACCGCTTTTCGCTTCACCTAACAGCGCGCCTTGCTCGTTGCGGATGCGTGCGCGACATGATGTGCCGCCTCCATCAATACCGACATAATAAAAGGTCATGATTGCCTCTCTAAGTCTGGTGTTGAGAAGTGGCAAAACTGGGTTGTGATGGCCAGCAGATACCAAGCACCATGAGGAATCCATTGCTCAGCCCAACGCCAGTTTTGCAGCATGTCATCCTTCTGTTTCGCTGGGTTAAAAGCGATATCTTCTTCATCTTCAAAACCGCCTGTAATGCCATTACACACTCCCCCTTTGGCGTTAAAAAAGCCTAAATGGGGTAGGTAGTCTGGATTGTTGCGACCGTGCCCATCGAGCATGCACATATCGTATGGATTTAATCCGACAATCCAGTTCAATGCATTTTGTGCAAAGGTGGTTAAAGGGGCGTGCAGATCTGCGTTGACGAAGGCTTGGGCGCGATAAGCCATACACGCGAGCGATCCTAAACGCGCATTTTCGCCTTGCCACCAGTAGCCGGATTCATTGTCGTGAGCGACAAAAAATGCGCAGCGTTTGTCGCCATTCACAGGTTTTACATATTGGCGTGGGTAGCCAAATGGGTTACTGACTTGATGAGTGATAGTGAGCTCAAAGCGGCAAGCATTCTCAATCACTTGAACGACCGATTGTTTGCGGTGTTCTTCTGTTTCAATCTCGAGATATTCGCACAGTGCAATCACTGGTAGTCCAGCTTCGGCGGCGTGATAATAAGGACGAGTGGCATCACTATTGGCTGCCCAATAATGAGCGATGTTAGCGTCGCTGTGTTGATAAGCGCATAACCTTTGTGCCCAAAGACGACACTCAACCAGATAATTTGCTTGATGAGTTGAGCGGTAGAGCTCAACCGATGCAAGCAGAGCGCAATAGGCATCAATGATGTTCTCTTCGCCATCGTCGAGATAGCGCGTGTTATTTTCTTTTAAATGCCAGTAACCATGCTCTGCCGCTGTTAAATAGTGTTCTGAGGTGAAATCACCGTGAACATCTAAACGTGCTGCCACCGCAAGAGCGGCAATCGCAACACCGCCCCCTTGACGAAATCCGGCTTGATAATCGTCAGACTTGTGGCCTGATTGAGTGGTATAGGCGCAGATCTCTCGCTGCTTAATGTCCTTGCTCCATTTGTCAAAGACCGTTGTATAAAAGAACCCCTCGGAGTTTTGCATGCGGATCAGAAAATCAGCACCAAATAACGCCTCTTCCTTAAGGCGAGTGCGAGAAAATGCAGCAAAACTCGAGTGGTGTTCTAGTTGTACCAATCCCTTTAACATATTCCAAACCACCATTGGGGTTTGTTGAGGGTTTAAATAATTGGCGTAAGAAAGGTGACTCAGATACTTACTGACGTCACCGGAAGCGTCGTACCAGCCACCGTGTACATCGGCAGTGGTTGATGTACCAAGCAGTGGTACGAGCTTATCTTGCTGGTCGAAAATGCCACCACAACGTTGTGATTTGAAGTAGTGCAATACATCAGAAAACGTTTTTTTCATCAGTATCCCTTCACCAATTTCAAAAATAGGGGAGTGGGTATTTTCAAAACGCAGGTAATACTGTCCTGAAGTGGTGTATTGAGAAAAGTCGATCGTATAAAAGCTACCTAAATGCCAATGTGCGACTTTAGCTTGTGGTTCAACAACGAAAGTCGACACCGTTTGATGGCTGTTTGCACAAACAAGCAGGGCGATATCGGAAGAAACACGGAGCGTGTTACTCATTAGTATCGCCTGTTTGGGCCCTTGTGGCTCATAACCAATATGGTTAATCAGTAGCAGCATTAAACATCTCCAAGCCAGATCTTTGATTTCTCGCCAGCACTTAACCAGTTGAGGCATGTGCTGACTTTGTTTTATAGGTTTACCTAAGGCATTGAAACCGATGAGGTTATGTCAGCGGCTTCAATACCTTAAGGTGTGCGTTAGTGATTATTCAAATAAGTAACAACGAACAAAGTGGTTATCAGACAACTGAGTCACCGCTGGAAGTTGTTCACGACATTTGTCACTCGCCTGCATGCATCGACCAGCAAAAGGACAGCCTGTTGATACCGGGGTCCAAAGTGGAATTTCGCCTTTGTTCCCTTTGAGCTTCTCGTGTATCGATTTACTAGGATCGGGCACTGCGGAAACCAATAGTTGAGTATATGGGTGCTGAGGATCGTGAATGATCTCTTCAGTATCGCCCCATTCCACCATATGTCCGACGTACATGACGGCTAAGTCTTCGGCGATGTAGCGTGCGGTGGCGATGTCGTGCGTGATATAAAGCAGCGACATCTGCTTTTCAAACTTCATCTCTTCCATCAGGTTGAGAACACCCGCACGAATCGACACATCCAACATGGAGGTTGGTTCATCAGCCAGTACCACTTCGGCACCAACCGCGATATTACGCGCTAAGTTGACACGTTGACGCTGTCCACCAGACAACTGGTGCGGATATTTCGCGGCTGTTTCTTTTGGTGGAATAAGGCCGACTTGTTCCAGTAAATCGTGAACGCGTTCTTCTAACTCTCTCTTATTACCTGACGTCACTTTTTTATGGATAAGCAGTGGACGAGCAATATGATGAAAAATGGTATGAGTTGGGTTGAGTGAGCCAAACGGATCTTGCCATACCATCTGGACGCCTTCGCGATAGTGCATCAGGTCACTGCGTGAAGTGATGTCTAAAATATCGCGTCCTTTGTATTCAATTACACCGGATGTTGGGGCGTACATTTTGGCAATCATTTTAGCGGTCGTTGATTTGCCAGAGCCTGATTCACCCACGACAGCCAAGCCGCGGCTTTTGAACATTTTGAACGATACGTCGTTGATCGCTCGCATCATAGGTTGTTTTAGGGTGTTACTGTTGATTGGAAAATCTTTAACTAGATTTTTCCCCTCAACCAGTAATTCACCGAAATTTTTGCTCATAATTGTCTCCAGAAATTTTTGTAATACAGCTTGTGCTCTACAGTTTCACTTGAGCAATTGGGTCACCGTAAAGGTGGCAACTGGAGAAGCGTCCAAGCTCTATTTGGCGCAAACTCGTTGGAATTTTGGTGCAAGCTTCATGTACGCGATCGCAACGAGCTTGGAAACGACAACCTTGAGGTATATCCAATAAGTTCAACGGGTTACCTGGTATTCCAGTTAACTTCGTTTTAGGGCCTGTCAGTGGAGGGAAAGAACTACCCAGTCCTTTGGTGTAAGGATGGAAAGGGCTTTCCAGAATCTGTTTAGAAGGAGCCACTTCAATTAATTCACCGGAATACATGATGCCAATCCGATCGGAGAACTCGACCATCAAGGACAAATCATGGGTGATGAACAAGATAGAGAAGCCAAACTCTTCTTTCAGCGCATAGATTTTTTGCAATATTTCACGCTGGACAACCACATCAAGTGCCGTAGTAGGCTCATCCATAATGATCATTTTAGGATTGAGCGCGAGAGCAATTGCAATCACCAAGCGTTGACGCATACCCCCAGAGAATTGGTGTGGGTAATCGTTTAAGCGACTTGGGTGAATATCGACAATTTCTAACAAACCTTCAGCGCGGCGTTTAGCTTGTTCACGAGTCATGTTGGTATGGCGCATGATCACGTCACAAAATTGCTCTTCCATCGTCAATACTGGGTTCAAAGCGTTCATCGCACTTTGAAACACCATCGACATTTGGCTCCAGCGAAAGGATTGCATGCGTTCATCGCTGTATTTAATGATATTTTCACCATTAAAAATCACTTCTCCGCCAGTAATAAACGCGGGCGGCTTATGCAGACGCATCAGTGAAAATGCGATAGTTGATTTACCACAGCCAGATTCACCAGCAAGGCCAAATACTTCGCCAGGTGCAATGTCAAAACTGACGTTGCTGCATGCTCGAACATCACCGGCGTCGGTGATGTAGTCAACGCATAGGTTACGGATTGAAATAAGTGGGTTTGTCATGATTATTTATCTCCGCTCCAAAGTGCATTTTGTGGTGGCAGGTCAGGCTGACGCTCTTTCTTGTCTTGCTCTGCGAGTTTTTTCCAACGCTTCATTCCTTTGTGTGAACGCAGTTGTGGGTTGGCAATTTCATCGACCGCAAAGTTCAGTAAAGCCAAACCAGTAACGAGTAGAGTCAAAGCAATGCAAGGAGCAAGCAGTTCCCACCAAGCGCCAATCAGCATAGAAGAGGACGTTTGAACGTTGTACAACATGATGCCCCAACTGATAGTGTTTGGATCGCCAAGACCAAGGAAGGAGATAGTGGCTTCCATCATGATGGCGTACATCACTGAACCGATGAAGCTAGCGCCAACGATGGAGATGAGGTTAGGTAGAATCTCAACGAAAATGATGCGCCATGATGATTCACCCAAGACTTCCGCCGCTCTGACAAATTCTTTTTCACGCAGTGCGAGGGTTTGTGAGCGTACGACCCTAGCGCCCCAAGCCCAGGAGGTGCAGCCAATGATGAGTGCAATGGTTAATGGGCCGGCCTCTCCAATAAATGCCGCGACCACGAATAAAAGAGGATATTGCGGTATCACCAGCATGATATTCATAGCGGCGGTTAGAATGTCATCGACCTTACCGCCAAAGTAACCGGCAGAAACACCAATCACAGTCGCAAGAAAACAGACGGTCATTCCTGCGCCAAAACCCACGGCGAGTGAGACTCGTGCGCCATATACCACTTGTGACCAAACATCGCGTCCCATACGAGAGGTGCCTAGCACATGATCTTCACCTTTTGAGAGCAGTAAGGTGCGGCGGTCAGTCGCCAAGTTTTCAGCAATCCAGCCATTCGGATCTGCTTTAGCGGCTTTGACGACGAACGATGGGTACTCGTGTGGATTTCCGGTACGTTTATCTGGCGCATGTTTGGTGATCAGTGGCGCAGCAAGGGCGATGAATAAAAATAGGCCCAAAATAATGACACCGACCATGGCAACGGTATTGCCGCGAATGAGTTTAATGAGATCTTTCATGATTATTTACCTCCCTTGCGTAGGCGAGGGTCTAGTACGACATAAAGCATGTCCGCCAACAGGTTAAAGAACAGCATAAAGAGCGTCATAATCAGTAGCTGCCCTTGCAGAACTTGGTAATCACGAGCGTTGATCGCATTAAATAAAACGGTACCAAGGCCAGGATAGTTAAAGATAATTTCAATGATGAGCTGACCACCGATAGCCATACCCAAAGACATTGATAGAGCGGTGACACTTGGCAATAAAGCATTACGAGCGGCGTACTGGAAAACCACACGGTTTTCGCTGAGCCCTTTCCCTTTCGCCATCGTGATGTAGTCTTCAGCGAGCAGGTTAATCATGTTGTTACGCATGTTGACGAGAAACCCACCGATTTGTACTAGAGACGCACAGACAAGAGGCAAGAAAGCGTGGTAAGCCACATCTTTAATGAATGTCCAACTTGTCCAATCTGGCATCGTACCAGCAGTGTAGGCATAACCCGTAGGGAACCATTGCAAGCCGATAGCAAAAGTAAACATAGCGATCATCGCAATAACCACTTGCGGAACGGCTTGTATAACCAACATCCCTGGGGTAATAAACGTATCGTAACGACTGCCTCGTTTCCATGCGGCAAAAATGCCCAGTAGAGAACCGATTGAGAACGAGATCACAACCGCAGTACCCGCTAGAAATAACGACCAACCAAATGCACTACCCAGTAATTCATTGACACTTAACGGATAGAACTTAATCGACGTGCCTAATTCCCAACTTAGAATGCTTTTTAAATAGGTCAAATACTGTACGGGTAACGGACCATCAACGAAACCGAGAAGCTGTTTCATCGCTTCGATTCGTTCTGGCGTTACTTGCGTTGTTGCGTTTGCGAACATCATGGTCACTGGGTCTCCAGGCATGGCTCGCGGAATAATGAAGTTCAATGTTGCTGCAACCAGCAACGCGATAAAATAAAATGACAAACGTCTTAAAAAATAACCCATAACTCACACCTTACTCACCCAGTTTTATCCTGTACCTGGTTTCAGGTCGCTCCTAGCGAAATTTAGAGCGAAAAATCCCCTAACGACGAGCGTTATACATTTGCTAGGTATTTAGGGGATTTTATTTAGCGGCGCACGAAGTACGCCGCAAGGAATGAACTTCTACTTACTTAACTGGTTTTAGGTCCAGTACGTGTAATAGACGCTCAGGGATACCAGCCCAAATGTTTGGACGACCCTTAGGATTTTCTTCGTTCCACCAGCCGCTAAAGCGTGCTGTGTTGTATTGGTACATGTAAGCACCTGACATTACAGGGATGGTCACTTGGTTTTCAGCAATGATTTTCTGAATTCCGTGAGCGATTTCTAGCTGCTCATTTTTATCCGCTGTTTTGTAGAAGCTGTCTAGCAAAGTATCTAGCTTGTCGTTTTTGTAGAAGTGCATAGCAAAACGAGGCATACCTTCACCTTTCTGTAGTGCAGAGTTGTATGCACTGTTCCAGTATAGATGTGGATCTGCACCGTGGAAGTAGTTGGTGTAAGCGACGTCATAAGTACCTTCAAGCATTGCTTGGTTATAAACCGCAAACTCTGGAGTACGAGCACGTGCTTTGATGCCTACTTCGGCAAGCTGTTCAACGGCAAGTTGTACTGTGTTGTTGAAGTCAGTCCAGCCATTTGGTGATTGAACAAGTAGCTCAAAAGATTTACCTGATGGAGTATCAACAAAACCGTCTTTGTTCACGTCTTTGAAGCCCGCTTTAGCAAGCAGTTTTTTCGCGCCTTCAACGTTGTACGTGTTGTAGCCTTTGTACTTATTGTGGATGTTTTCATCAGACCAAGCTTGGAATGCATAACCTAAGCCTGAAGCGAAGTCATTAACGGTACCGCCGCCATAGAAAGCGATATCGATAATAGTTTGACGGTCAAGAGCCATAGAGAATGCGCGACGGAAATCAACGTTGCTTAGCGCTTCATTTTTTACTGCATCTGGGTTTTTGAAGTTAACCATAAATGCTTGTGTGCCTGATGGCGGATACCAGTAGTGGTGGCTAGGGCTTGCAGCGGCATAAGTACGGTCAATATCTGGAACGAATGAAGAGGTCCAATCGAGTTCAGAGTTAACAATTTTACCTAGCAATTGGTCATTGTTTGCAATTTGAGGTACACGCAAACAGTCAACCTCAAGGTTTGCAGCATCCCAGTAATTCGGGTTACGACATTGGATGTATAGCTGTGGAGTGAAGGTGTCGATTTCAGTAAACGGACCAGTACCTACAGGGTTTTCGTTGGTGAAAGTCGCTGGATCTTTCACATCTTTCCATACATGCTCAGCAACGATAGGAACTAACGAGATTTCATAAGGTACGTTTGAGTTAGCTTCACTTAAACGGAAACGGATTTGGTAGTCGTTCAGTTTTTCTACGCTCGTTACCCACTTGTTGATACCGCGTTGGTCGAGTTCAGGTTTATTTTTCAATAAGCCATAAGAGAACACGACATCATCCGCTGTAAATGCTTGACCATCTGACCATTTAACACCTTTACGGATATCAAAAGTAACACTCATTAGGTCATCAGACATTTTAAAGCCTTCAGCCAAACGCATAACGGGTGTATTACCATGCATTTCGTTGAAGATGACCAGTGGTTCATAGATGAAATCAGTGGTCGTACGTAGGTTTGTTGCTAGATACGGGTTAAAGTTACGTACCATTGTAGGGTAGAAATCAGGTACGATCGTTAGCTCACTGCGTGCGGCTGCTGGAGCTGAAAGGCTCGCTGCGGCGGCGATTACTGCAGCGGCTAGCGCTGTTTTTTTAATATTGGCAAGCATAGCTGTTCCTTACTATTTGCTTTCATTTCACTAATGGATATGAATGTCATCAATTGATAAACACTCTCCAAGGCCTACCTCATTGCGTGTTAACAAACCGGAGGAGTTGGTCAACATGAGTGGCCTGTAGACCTTTGGCAGGAGTAAGAAGACACCTTGGAGAGAAAATTATCAATTTGAATTCCCGTTAAAAACGTCAATTTGTAGAAAGTGATCGTTATAAACGTCAATTTACCATCTTTGGTTTGATTTTTACTCTCATTTAGGTCAGTGATCTGCCTCTCATACTC